>NZ_JBHUPT010000024.1:0-96567 GCF_049056525.1 Leisingera coralii
CCACGCCCAAGGCCGCCAAGGGTGCGCTGGCGCCAGCCAGGGTGTCCTGCGGGCGCGGGAGCTCTACCTGTGCGGAGTGTTGCTGCGGTCAGCGCCAGAAGTGGGCGTAGGTCGCAAACAGCCCCTGCAGCTTGGACAGCAGGCGGTTGCCGAGGCCCGGGTGCGGCAGGCGTCCTTCACGCAGGCGCATCACCGCAATTTCCGGCGGGCAAGGCTGGCCGGTCACCGGGTCGAAATAGCGCGGGTAGTCGATCAGCGCCGCGTGGGCGAGGCCCAAGAGCGGCACCTGCGCCTGGCGCCAGGGCGGCACCGGGGCCAGATCCGTGGTCAGCCCCCAGCCGGCATAAAACGGTGTCCCCAGCGTTGTCACCTTCACCCCGCGCAACAGCGCTTCGAAGCCCAGGAGCGAGGTCATTGTCCACACCTTCTGGACCTCGCCTAGCAGGGCCATGGGTTCTGCCTTTGCGGCAACAATGTCCGCCAGGCCTTCCGCGGCCACCTCGCCTTTGCGCAGCCCGGCCTCCACGTCCGGGTGCGGCTTGTAGATGATGACTGCCTCGGGGTTGGCCTCGCGCACGGCGCGCAGCAGCTCCAGGTTGGTCCGCACCTGCCCGCCGCCGCACAGGATCGAGGCATCATCCTCCACCTGGCCCGGCACCAGGATCCGGTGGCCCTCCGGCAGGGCCGGGGCGCCGCCGCCAAGGTTGTACTTTGACACGCCGTCCCGGATCAGCGACTGCACCAGGCGCTCGGCCCGCAGCTCCTCTGCCTGGGTCATGCGCGCGCGGCGGGTGATCAGAGCGTCCAGATCGGAGGGGGTGCGCGGATCGTAGTAGATCCCCTTGCGGTCGGTGACCAGCGACAGCGGCGGCACCAGTTCGGCGCCCAGTCCGCGAGACCGCAGGAAACCGTCCTCCACCCGCACCGCGCCCTTATGCGCCTCGGTAGCCTTTCCCGCCCAGACCATCCAGTTGCGGCCGCTGGCCTGCGCCTTGGCCGGGTCCTCTGTGAACAGTACCCGTGTCTCCGCGCCAAAGACCCTCTGCAGCGGCTTGCGTTTCCACATCCGCATGCCGGAAGCGGCCCAGCCGCGGCGGTCCTGCCGCCAGGCGCGCACTCGCGCCTCCAGATTGTCCAGCACCGTTTCCAGCTCGCAGAGCTCATCCCGGAACGGGTCATACCATTTCGGATAGAGGATCATCGCTGCCGCAAACAGCTGCGCCCGTGTCAGCTGCCGCTGCCGCCGCGCGGGCGGCGCGTCGTCCAGGCTCAGCCCCCAGCCCGCGTAAAACGGCTGGCCGAAGACCCGCGGCTTGTGACCGGCCAGGATCGCCTCGAACCCCAGCTGCGAGGAGGCAGTATAGACCCCGACAGCGCCCTCCAGCAGCGCCCAGGGCGACACGCTGCCGGTGAACAGTTCGATCCGCCCCTGCGCGTCCCCGGCATCGTAATAGCCCGCCCGGTAGCCGCGCAGCGTCTCCGGGTGGGTCTTGATCAGGACCCGGGCGCCGGGGTGCTCCTCCTGGGCAAAGGCCAGCATCTCCAGGAACCGGGCCCGGTCCGCGCGCGAGGCGGTGACGGAGGCATCGTCCCGCGCCTGATCCGCCACCAGCACATAGCCGGGTTCTGGCACCGGATCTTCGGGGTCAAAGGCGTTGTACTTGCTGAGGTGCGCGTCCTTGAGGCGGGCAATCGCATCACGCGCCCGGCGCATCAGATGCGCGTCATCCAGCGGGTGGCTGGCTAAAAGCTGCTCCAGATCCGAAGGCACGCCGGCATCGAAATGCACCCCCGCCCGGTCCAGCAGCAGCCCTGCGGGCGGCTCCCCGGCGCGGCCGGGATGGACGGAGCGCAGGAAGGCATCCTCCACCCGAAGCAGCCCGCAGCCGCGGCGCTGGGCCACCGCAAGGCCCCGGTGCGCGGTGGGGGAGACGCCCCAGATGCCGACCAGATCCTCCGGCTGGGGCAGGCCCAGCCGGATATCATAGCCGGACAGCTGCAAAATCCGCCGCACCCGGCGCTGGGTCAGAAAGCCGCCGTTGTAAACAAAAAGCCGGGACGCAGCGCTCCCGGCTTCCTGGCGGCCTGCACTCGGACGCATCCGGCCTCAGCCGCTAACCGCAGAAGAGGTGCTGGCCAGCGACCCCACCGGGGCAAGCAGCAGCGAGATGGTCTTGGTCCACTGGGCGTAGGGTGCCTCGGTCACATAAAGGGTGTCGTCGTCGCGGATCACGAAGTCACGGGCCATGAACAGCCCGTTCGGCTGGGTCAGGTTTAGCACATAGACCATACGCTGGGCGCCGATCAGGTCGTCGCGGCCCAGCACCTGGTTGGCGATCTCGGACGGCTCGTTGCGCAGCACGAACACGCCCGTAGGATCCGAGGCGGTGGAGATCAGGCCGCCGACCTGGGCAATGGCTTCCAGCGCCGACAGGTCCTGGCTTTCAAACGGCACCCGCGCCTGGGCAGAGGTTGCGCCCAAAGCGGTGAAGGAGCGGGTGTCTTCCTCCACCAGGATGCGGTCGCCGCCGCGCAGGGCGACATCCAGCTCCGGATGGTCGAACAAGTCCTGGAACCAGATCTTGCCCTTCTCCTGGCCGCGGATCACGGTGACCTGGGCAATTTCCGGCTGGATCGTCACGCCGCCGGCTTGGGCCAGCATGGCGGACAGGGTCCGGGTCGGGCGTTCGATCGGGTAGACCCCCTGGGCGCCCACGGACCCGGTCAGGCTGACGGTCGCGCCATCGCCTGCCAGGCGGCGCACCTGCACCTGCGGGTCGGGGGTCTGGTCTTCCAGCTTCCTGGTGATGGTTTCACGCAGCTGCTCCGGCGTGTTGCCGGAGGCCCGCAGGCGGCCCGCGTAAGGCACGAAGATGTAGCCGTCGCTGTCGACCTGCACCTCTTCCAGCACGGTGGAGTTGGTGGCTTCTGCCGCCAGCAGCCCGTCATCAACGTTTTCCCAGACCGTGAGCCCCAGCACATCACCGGGGCGGATGGTGTCGGAGGTCAGCCTGCCCGCGGAGGTGAAGCCGGAGGAAAAGCCAAGGGCAGGCACTACGGCGGTGGCGCGGGCGACCCGGTCGTTGACGGAGACGATAAAGGCATCGCCTTCCCGCTGCACGGACCCGGCGAAGATCTGGCTTTTGCTGGGGCCGACTTTGGGCAGGCCGCAGGAAGCTGCCAGCGCCAAGGCCGCCAGCATGGCCACCGGACGCGCCCAGCGAAGGGGAACGGATTTCACTGCTCGGTCTCCTCGACCAATTATTGTTTGCCTCAAGTTTTACCGGCAAGCTAACCGGACAGCTGGGAAAAATCCAGTCTTTGGGCAGAACTGCGTCAGGTCACCAGGCGCAACTGTTGCCGCGGTGCCGCTGTGCCCAGGCGCAGCGCGTCATAGGGATCCTCCGCCGCCAGCATCATATCCGCCACCTGGCGCAGCAGCTGGCGGCGCCCCTCGCGCGAATAAAACCCTCCCGGCACCTGCGACGTTTCCAGCAGGAAGCGCCGGTAATCCTTGTAGGCGCGGCTGTCGGGGCGGCAGGCGGCGGCAAAGAACTCCGCCAGCGGCTGATCCGAGACAAACTCCGGCTTGCCATAGACCGCGCGCCCGAACACCCGCAGCGGGATGCCGCGCCACAGCACCTGCTGGCCGGCGGTGGAGTTGACGGTCACCGCGGTGCGTGCCTCGTTCAACAGCTGCGCCAGCTTGCCGCCGCGCACATAATGGACCCGGCCGGCGATGCCATGCTCCCGCGCCAGCCGCCGCAGCGTGCTGCGCACCTGGGCGCGGCCATCCTCCAGCGGGTGCGCCTTGATCACCAGGTGATGATGGCGCGGCGCGCCTGCGGCAAAGCCGCCGATCACTTCCGCCAGGAAGTCGCGCATGCTGCCGAAGGGGGAGTGCATCTGGAACGAACTGTCATGCTCCAGCTGCAGCAGGGCCAGATGGTAGGGGAAGCCGCCGTTGCGGATGCGCTGCTCCGCCAGCCGCCGCTCCAGCGCCTGGGCGGGCATCAGCAGCAAGCGCTTGAGGTAAAGCTGGAATTCCTTGGTCACCGGCAGTGCCCGGTGCGGGCGGAAGTTGCGGTACTTGCGGTTCCGGAACATGACGAACCAGTGGTACAGCGCGCCGTAAAAGACATGCTGGCGCATATCGCCCCAATGCGCCGGCGGCAGCGGCGCCTCCATGTCCGAGAGCGCCAGCGCCTCCTGCATCTGCGGCACGGTCATGTCCATCAGCCGCGAATGGCCGTTGGCACCGCCGCGCTCATAGGTCACCCAATAGGGGCGCAGGTAGCCTTCTTCAAAGACATGCACGGTGAGGCCGCGCTGCTGCGCCGCCTCTACTGCGGTGGCGTGAATGGGGCGGGTGTCGCCATAGAGCACGATGTCGGTGATGCCGCGGCTGTCCAGCAGCCCGGCCAGCACCTCCGGCCATTCCTGCTGGCTGCCGGTAAAGGGAATGTAGCTGTCCCTGCCGCGCCAGAACGCCTGGTCGCCCGCATTGAACCCCACCCGCGCCACCTCACAGCCCGCAGCCCGCAGCATTTTGCCAAGGGCGGCAAAAAACGGCCCGTGCGGACCCTGCAGGAACAGGAAGCTTCGGAGTTTTGCAGGATGGTTGGGCATCACAAGGGTGGAACTCGAAAGGCAAGGATAAGGATTGGCTAACATTTGAGTGAGGCGAAACTATGGCCGCAGCTGGGGAGATGGCAAGCCGGGGCTTGTGAAGACCGCGCGGCTTGGCTACCTCTGCGGCAGGATAGACACTGCACCGGCGGGGAGCGCACCCATGTTCACAGGCATCATCACTGACGTAGGCACCATCGCCGAACTGGAGCAGCAGGGCGACCTGCGCGCGCGGATTCGCACGGCCTACGACACCTCCACCATCGACATCGGCGCCTCGATCGCCTCCGATGGTGTCTGCTTGACAGTGATCGCGCTGGGCGATGACTGGTACGACGTGCAGGTCTCGGCGGAAACCGTCTCCAAGACCAATCTCGGCGCCTGGACCGTGGGCAAGCGGGTGAACCTGGAGCGCGCGTTGAAAGTCGGCGACGAACTGGGCGGCCATATCGTGTCCGGCCATGTGGACGGCGTCGCCGAAGTGATAGCCATGACGGACGAGGGCGACAGCACCCGCGTCACCCTGCGCGCGCCGCAGGCGCTGGCCCGCTTCATCGCCCCCAAGGGCTCGGTGGCGCTGAACGGCACTTCGCTGACGGTGAACGATGTGGACGGCTGCGACTTCGGCATCAACTTCATCCCGCACACCAAGGAAGTCACCACCTGGGGCGATGTGAAGACCGGCGACCGCATCAATTTGGAGATCGACACCCTTGCCCGCTACGTCGCGCGGCTGCAGGAAGCCGGATAAGCGCGCCAGTCCTTTCATCTTTCCCGAAATACTCCGGGGTGAGGCCGCCAGGCCGAGGGGCAGCGCCCCTTAACCCCCTTTCGCAGAAGCCCTCCCGTCCCTTTGGCCAGCATCACAGATGCCGTCAAAAGCGTTGGGCCGGGCACGCCGCCAGGGCGGCGCGCGTCACCACATGTCGCCGACGGTATAGCCTGCCGGGAACGGGTCGCTGGGATCCAGCGTGTAGCTGGAGAGCCCGTAGATCCAGCCCTGGCCGGACAGTGTCGGGACAATCGCCTTGTAAGGCCCCACCTGCGTTTCCTCGACGATCCGACCGGTGAAGGTGGTACCCAGCGGACCGGCATTCACATAGTCCTGGCCGACGCCTAGCAGCCCGCGCGCGTGCAGTACCGCCATCTTGGCGCAGGTGCCGGTGCCGCAGGGCGAGCGGTCGAGGATTCCGCTGGCATCCTGCGGGCGTTCCGGGTCGAAGGGGCCGGTCGAGATGGTGATCGCACCGCGCCCGTGGGTTCCATCAGCCACCGGCGCACCCCAGAGGTTGGTGATGGTCGGGCCGGTGATCTCAGGATTGTCCGGATGCACTACCGGCAGCTGCTCCGCGGCGGCGTGGCGGATGGCTTCCGACACCCGCACGATCTCCGCGCCGTTATCTGCGTCCAGCGCAACGCCCAGCCGCCCGGCTTCGGCCAGCACAAAGAACATGCCGCCCCAGGCCACATCCACGGTGACGGTGCCGAGCCCCGCCACCTCCACCTGCGCGTCCAGATGCACCGCGAAGGCAGGGACGTTCCGGAACTCGACCCGCGTCACCTTGCCGTCCCGGCACTCGGCCCGCACCCGGATCAGCCCGGCCGGCGCCTCCAGCACCAGCTCCGTCACCGGCTCCATCATTGGCACGATGCCGGTCTCCAGCAGCACCGTCACCACGCAGATGGTGTTGGAGCCGGACATCGGCGGGTATTCGGTCTGCTCGAAGATGATGAAACCCGCGTCGGCCTCCGGGTGGCAGGGCGGCACGATGGCATTGCCGCACAGACCCGGATTGCCGCGCGGCTCGCGCAGCATCGAGAGGCGGATCCCGTCATGGTTCGCCGCCATGTCCTGCATCTTCTCGAACACCGAATTGCCCCGCAGCAGGGGCATGCCGCCGGTGATCACCCGGCCCGGTTCGCCCTCGGCATGAGCCTCGACGGCCTGCAAAATGCGGGATACGCGCATGTCTGGTCCTCCCAACCCTTCGACACTTTGGATCCCTGGATTGGATCCAAAACCACTTGTGCACAGATGCACAGGGCGCGTCCAGACTCCTTGTTGCCGTTTGCGGGACTGGCATTTGCTGCCGGCCTGGGCTATCTGGCTGGAAAGAACCCGCAGTGCCAGGCGTGCTGCCCATGCACATCGAAAGGCTGCCATATGAGCTTTGAAACCCCAGGGCCGGTTGAGGCGCAACTGCGCGATGCCATCAGCCCGATCGAAGAGATTATCGAAGAGGCCCGCCAAGGCCGCATGTTCATCCTGGTCGACCACGAGGACCGCGAGAACGAAGGCGACCTGGTGATCCCGGCCCAGCACGCCGATGCTGCCGCGATCAACTTCATGGCCACCCACGGCCGCGGGCTGATCTGCTTGACGATGCCGGCCGAGCGGATCGAGGAACTGGGCCTGCCGATGATGGCGCTGCACAACTCCTCGCGCCACGAGACCGCCTTTACCGTCTCGATTGAAGCACGCGAGGGTGTCTCCACCGGCATCTCCGCCGCTGACCGTGCGCTGACCGTGGCCACCGCCATCGACCCGGACAAGACCGCTGCCGACATCGCCACCCCTGGCCATGTCTTCCCGCTGCGGGCACGCCGGGGCGGGGTTCTGGTCCGCGCAGGCCACACCGAGGCGGGCTGCGACGTGGCCCGGCTTGCGGGCCATTACCCGGCGTCGGTGATCTGCGAGATCATGAAGGAAGACGGCACCATGGCGCGTCTGCCCGACTTGGTCGAATACGCGCAAAAGCACGGGCTGAAGATCGGCACCATCTCCGACCTGATCACCTACCGCGCCCGCAACGACAACCTGGTGGTGGAAACCTCGCGCGAGACCGTGACCTCCGAATTCGGCGGTGAGTGGGAAATGCGCCTGTTCACCGACCAGACCCACGGCATCGAGCATGTGGTAATGATCAAGGGCGACATCACCACGCTGGAGCCGGTGCTGGTGCGCACCCATGCGCTGCATGAGGCGACCGACATCCTGGGACTTGGCCCCAAGTCCGCCCGCCAGCTGCCCCGCGCGATGGAGATCATCGCCGAGGAGGGCCGCGGCGTGGTGACCCTGTTCCGCCAGCCGCGCAACGCGCTCTATGCCAATGAGGACGAAGGCCCGCGCACGGTGACCATCAAGCAGACCGGCATCGGCGCCCAGATCCTGTCGAGCCTGGGCCTGCATGAGCTGGTGCTGCTGACCGACTCGCCCTCCACCAAATATGTCGGGCTGGATGCCTATGGGCTGTCGATCACCGGCAGCCGCCCCATTCTGAAGGACGCTTGATATGGCTGGACATGAAACCCACTACACCCTGCCGCGTGCCGAGTTCGACAAGCCGGTGAAGCTGCTGATTGTTGTCGCGCCTTACTACAAGGACATTGCCGACAACCTGGTCGCGGGTGCCGCGGCCGAGATCGAAGCCGCAGGCGGCACCTATGAAATCGTGGAAGTGCCCGGCGCGCTGGAAGTGCCGACCGCAATTGCGATTGCCGACCGCAGCTCGAACTTCGACGGCTATGTGGCGCTGGGCTGCGTGATCCGCGGCGAAACCACCCACTATGACACCGTCTGCAACGACAGCTCCCGCGCGATCCAGCTGATGGGGCTGCAGGGCCTGTGCATCGGCAACGGCATCCTGACCGTGGAAAACCGCAAGCAGGCCGAGGTGCGCGCCGATACCGCCGATCAGAACAAAGGCGGCGGCGCTGCGGCTGCGGCCTTGCATCTGATCGCACTCACGCGTAAGTGGGGCGCCCAGACCAAAGGCATCGGCTTCAAGGCGCCCGCAGGGGCATACCAGGTCGCCGGTACAGACAACGGATCCACCAGCGCATGAGCACCCAGGACAGCCGCCCCAAGGGCAATGGCAAGAATCAGATGAGATCGGCAGCGCGGCTTTATGCGCTGCAGGCGCTGTTCCAGATGGAACAGAGCGGCCAGACCTTTGACCAGGTGATCGTCGAGTTCGAGGACCACCGGTTCGGCGCTGTCTATGAAGGTGACGAAATGGCGGAAGGGGATACCAAGGTCTTCCGCAAGCTGGTGCGCGAGGCGGTTAACTACCAGGCGCGGATCGACCAGATGACCGACCGCGCCCTGGTGGCGAAATGGCCGATTGCCCGCATCGACCCGACCCTGCGGGCGCTGTTCCGCGCGGCGGGCGCTGAGCTGACCCAGTCCGACACCCCGCCCAAGGTGGTGATCAACGAGTTTGTCGACATCGCCCGCGCCTTCTTTCCCGAGGGCAAGGAGCCGAAGTTCGTCAATGCCGTGCTCGACCACATGGCGCGTGAAGCCCGGCCCGAAGCGTTCTGACGCAAGCCGGGTCAAGACTTCGGGATTGAGGAAAAACGCGCCGTTGGGCGCGCTTTTTTGCTGCAGGGGCAGGCAGCGCGCAAAGGGTGCGACAAATTCCGCTCATTCTCTCCGGAACCGCTGGACGGCGCTGCAAAGGCTGATAACCTCAACACGCAATTCTGGAGGACTCAGATGCCTGAACTGGTGAAGATGTATATCCGCAATGTTGTGATCGGTTTTGGAATCGCCGCGGCCTTTGTGGCGGTGCTCCTGTGGTTCAATGTGATGAACCTCTGGTCGCTGGTCACCGCCTCGGATGCGGGGCTGCTGGCGGTGTTCCTGCTCTGGTTCATGCACGGGATCGTTTTTGCCGGCGTGCAGTTTGCCTGGGCGGTGATGGCGATGGCCGAGAAAGATGGCGGCCCCCGCCGCGGCACCCCGGTGGTGAACCAGTTCCAGCCGGTGAAAGTGCCCGCGGACCAGCCGTCCCAGCGCCAGCGTCAGCTGCGCACACGCCGCTAACGAACAAAAACACGTGCTTCTGGCCGCGCTTTCCCACCGGAAGGCGCGGTTTTCTTTTGCGAAGGGGGTGGGGGAAGCGGCGGGACCACCAGTCAACCGTGCGGCTTTGATTCCCGAGGACCTGTATGTACAGGTGGGCGCCAGGTAAACGGACCAGGATCCGTACAGAGCCAGCTCCCTCGGAATTGCTTAAGGCCACCGGAATGCTGCCTGTCACGAGAAGGGCAGAACCCGCCAAGGGCGTAAGTAAGCTGCCCGGTCCTTCGTTACAAGGGGAAGCTGCCGGCTTTCGTCATTTCAGCGCAGAACCGCGGGATTGCAATTTGTTCGCTAATTGTTCACATTTGCACCCATGATGGAAGATCTGCAGCCCGGACAAAGACTGGCCCGCGGGGTGTCGCGCTATCTGCGCTCGCTTGGGTTCGCGCCCCTGGAGGAATTCGTGCCCGCCCGCGGCCTGCGGGTGGACGTGATGGCGCTGGGACCCAAGGGGGAGCTCTGGGTGATCGAGTGCAAGTCCAGCCGCGCCGATTTCCAGGCTGACGGCAAGTGGGAAGGCTATCTGGAGTGGTGCGACCGCTATTTCTGGGCAGTGGACATGGAGTTTCCAACCGAGCTGCTGCCGGACAGCTCCGGGCTGATCCTTGCCGATCCCTATGATGCGGAGATCATCCGCATGGCACCGGAGGACAAGCTGGCGCCGGCGCGCCGCAAGAAGCTGGTGCAGAAATTCGCCATGGATGCCGCCCGCCGCCTGCAAATCCTGCGCGACCCGCGCCCTGGCAAGGACGGGCTGCTGCTGGGCGGGGCAGGGGGCGAAGAGCCGGACATGTGAGACGGCATCGGGGGCTCCCGCGCCTGCAGGTGCTCCGGCTGCGCCAGACCCCCTTGGCAGCCTTGGGCCCGGCAGCGCGCTTTGCAAGCGCGCTGCCGACTGATGCGAAGCTCTCCGGCCGTGCAATTGCAGTGAGCGCGCTTGGATGCGGCCCGGAGCAGTCTCTTGATTTGATTGAACGGGACAGGGAGCCGAGGCCCGGCCTGCAATCCGGCGCGGGATGTTCAGGCTGCCCGGGTCACTTGATGCTGCGCGCCGCCTGGGCTGCTGCACGGATCTCGTCGGCGATCTCCTCGGCCTCTTCCGGATCGAAGTCCATCGGGATTTCGGTACCGCCCGCCTCGATGAAGATCCGCACCATACCCTGATCGGTCGGGCCGATTTGCAGGTTTGCCTCGATGTCGCGTTCGGTATTGATACTCATCTTGCACTCCCTAGCCTGTCAGCGGATTGCAGCCGGTGCTAGCCCGACGCAAGCTGAAAGGCAAGCCGGGTTTGCGCTACACTGAATCCATGACGGATGTGACCCTGCGCCGATTCGCCCCGACCGACATGCAATGGCTGGTAGCCCGCCACCAGGATCTCTACGCCCGCGAAGCCGGGTTCGACGAGAGTTTCGGGCCGCTGGTCGCCGACATTCTGCACAGTTTCTGCGCAGGCCATGACCCCGCTTGCGAGCGGGGCTGGATGGCCGTGAGCGGCAGGGAGCGGCTGGGCACGGTGTTCTGCATGAAGAAGGATGCTGCCACGGCGCAGCTGCGGCTGTTCCTGCTGACCCCCAAGGCGCGCGGCAAGGGGCTGGGCAAGCGGCTGCTGCGCGAATGCGTGGCGTTTGCCCGCGCCGCCGGCTATCGCGGCATGATGCTGACAACCCATGAAAGCCACCGCACGGCCTGCGCCCTGTACCGGGCCTTTGGCTGGCAGCTGAGCGGAAGCCGCCCGGTGCGCAGCTATGGTCAGGACCTGGTGGAGCAAACCTGGCAGCTGTCTTTTGAAAGCGCTGACGCATAACCCCTGCGGTCATAAGCGGCCCAGGATTCGCCTGTAATAGCAATCGGTTGTGGATAACTCTGCGGCTGCGGCGGCAGTCGGCCAAGCCTGCTGCATCAGAAATCTAGCTGCCTGGGATTTCTGCGGCGGAAAGGCAAAAAAACCTCTTGCGCGCCTCTGGGACGTGCTATAAATGCCCCCTCAGTGCCGCCTTAGCTCAGTTGGTTAGAGCGCTGGATTGTGGATCCAGAGGTCCCCCGTTCAAGCCGGGGAGGCGGTACCATCCCCCAACTCCATATCAGAGCCGCAGCGCCCCGTGGTCGTGCGTCTTATGCCGGTCCGGCATGTGTTGCTGATGCAGCCGGGCTGTCTCACCTGGGTAAAGCAGCCCGGCCGCTGCTCGAACTGGCGGCCGTCCCCGGCCTCAGTCGGTTGTTGTGGTTGTTGTGGTCGTGGTGGTGCCGTCATCATCGTCGGCAATCACAACCAGGAACAGCAGGCCAGCGGCCGCCCCGGCTGTGGCACCAGCCGTCAGACCGGTCTCCGGCAGGCCGTTGGTATTGGCCTGAGCCACGGTTTCAGCGCCGGGCGACTGGCAGGTGACCTGCAGCGAGCCGTCCGGAAGATAGCTGGCGGAAACCGGCACTCCGGCGCCGCAGGCCAGGCGGCGCTTGGCCTCTTCCAGGGCCGGGTCTGCCGCCTGGGCAAAGGCCGCCTGTCCGGCGAAGGCGAGCGGTATTATTAGCGTAGCCGCCTGCAAGATACTGGTATACATGGATAAACAACCTTATGATTGGGAACAGATTTAGGTTAGTTAACAGCTGTCCACCGGGCAACATCGCAGCGATCGGGTCGCCGGGTTCCGGCAAGATGCCGCGCAGCGCTGCGGCGCGAAGCCGCCGATGGCGGGTGCTTTCAGGGATGCAGTAGAGGGTATGGGATGTTCAAATCAATTGGCAAGAGTTTGACAGCAGGTGTTTCCTGCCTGGGCCTGGCCGCCGCACCGGCCCTGGCGCAAAGCCCGGGCCCGTTTGTCTACACGGTGGTGGTTCCGGGCGGAGAATTCGGCTCGGCGGCTTTTCTGGCGGAGCTGCTGGCAACCCTGGCTGCGGCCAAGGCCTTCTGCAGCGCCGCAGGCGAATCGGCGCTGCAGGTCGACTGCCTGTCCGAACGGCTTGAAACCGCCGCGGACGGTATTCCCGAAGGCACCGACTATGATGAGGTGCGCAGCGTGCTGCAGGACACCTCCGTCCGGCTCAGACAGCTGGCCCGGCAGAACCGCGATCCGGACCGGCGCCGGGTGACCGTATCCAGCGCAAGCAACCCGGCAGAGCGCACCGCCCGGCCGCTCACCCCTGTACGCGCTTCGGTGCAGGCCGCGGTGAACCGCGAGGCGGCCCGCATTCTGGAAGAAGCGGCCACCGTCCTGCTGCGCAGCGCTGAATCCGCGCGGGAACGGCAAACCCAATACGCCCAGATCGCCGAGGCAATCGATTCCAACAAGGTGCTGCTCCGGTCCTGAGGCGGCCGGATTACTCCTTGATCTGCACTTCCTGGCGCAGCTCGCCTGTCTCCCGGTCGAAAATCAGGATGCGGTTGTCCTGGCTGACGACGGCGATCCAGTCGCGCCCCAGTGTCACCGCCTCGGCCTCCACCCCGGCGGGCAGGGCTATTTCCGCAGGCAGCGGCGCATCACTTGCCTGCAGGCGGATGACAAGCAGCGAGATTATCACTACAAGCCCGCCAATCATCACCACGGTCAGCGTGGTCACCAGCCGCCGCAGGAACCGGATCTGCGGCGGTTCCTGTTGGATTTCGGTCTCGGAAGGATCAGTCATGGGCAGCCGCCGGATTGAGTTTGTCATCGCGGAAAACCCGCCTAAGCGGCTTGATAAAGCGGTTTCGCGCGATGTGCCAGAGGAGGCGACCCTGTCGCGCACCCGGCTGGCCCGGCTGATCGAGGACGGCGCGCTGACGGTGGATGGCGCCGTGGTGCAGGATCCCAAGGCCAGGATTGCCGAAGGCGCGCAGATTGCGATCGAGGTGGAAGAGGCCGAAGACAGCCATATCGGCCCCGAGGATATCCCGCTGGAGATCGTCTTTGAGGACGACGACCTGATCGTCATCAACAAGCCTGCGGGCATGGTGGTGCATCCGGCGCCGGGTTCGCCCTCGGGCACGCTGGTGAACGCGCTGCTGCACCACTTCGGCGGCAACCTGTCGGGCGTCGGCGGCGTCAAGCGCCCCGGCATCGTGCACCGGATCGACAAGGAGACCAGCGGTCTGCTGGTGATCGCCAAATCCGATGCCGCCCATCAGGGGCTGGCCGCACAGTTTGAGAAACACACGGTGGAGCGCTATTATCAGGCGGTCTGCTACGGCGTGCCGGACGGCAACGACCCGCGCCTGCGCGGCGTCAAAGGGGCGAGCTTTGAGCCCGGCAATATCCTCAAGCTCACCACCCAGCTGGCCCGGCACAAGACCGACCGCCAGAAACAGGCGGTGCTGTTTCAGGGCGGCCGCCACGCGGTGACCCGCGCCCGTATCTGCGAGAGTTTCGGCAATCCGCCCTGCGCGGCGCTGATCGAATGCTGGCTGGAAACCGGCCGCACCCACCAGATCCGGGTGCACATGGCTCATGCGGGCCACGGGCTGGTGGGCGACCCCACCTACGGCGGCCGCCGCAAGCTGCCCGCCAAGGCGCTGAGCGAGGCGGCACAGGCCGCAGTGCAGGCCTTTCCGCGCCAGGCTTTGCATGCTGCGGTGCTGGGATTTGCCCATCCGGTCACCGGCGAGCCGCTCAGATTTGAAGCGCCGCTGCCCCAGGATATGGCGGATTTGCTGGCCGCACTGCGACAGTAAACTGCCAGCAAATAAGTGTGTTCTGCCCTGTGATGCAATTCACAGACGGCACCGCCGGGGCTAAACTAGAAGAATTCCGTGAGCGGTCCTTGAAAAGGGCTTAGCGCTAACACATATGCGCTAATGTTAAGTCCTTATACATTTGGGAGGGACACTTTATATGGCGAATTATGCAAACCTGCCTGCCCCGACGCCCGAAGGCGGCCTGAACCGGTATCTCCAGGAAATCCGCAAGTTTCCGCTGCTGGAGCCGGAAGAGGAATACATGCTGGCGAAGCGCTGGGTGGAGGAGCAGGACGCAGCTGCGGCGCATAAGATGGTAACTTCCCATCTGCGGCTCGCGGCCAAGATCGCCATGGGTTACCGAGGCTATGGCCTGCCGCAGGCCGAAGTGATCTCTGAGGCGAATGTCGGCCTGATGCAGGCGGTGAAACGCTTTGACCCGGAAAAGGGCTTCCGCCTGGCGACCTATGCCATGTGGTGGATCCGCGCCTCGATCCAGGAATACATCCTGCGCTCCTGGTCGCTGGTGAAGCTGGGCACCACCTCGGCGCAAAAGAAACTGTTCTTCAACCTGCGCAAGGCCAAGGCCCGCATCGGCGCGCTGGAAGACGGCGACCTGCATCCCGACAACGTCAAGCGGATTGCCACCGATCTTGGCGTGACCGAGGACGAGGTGATCTCGATGAACCGCCGCATGTCGGGCGGGGATGCCTCTCTCAATGCCACCGTCGGCAGCGAGGGTGAGGGCACCATGCAATGGCAGGACTGGCTCGAGGATGAAGACGCCGACCAGGCCGGCGATTACGAGGCCCGCGATGAGCTGGAAGCGCGGCGCGAGCTGCTGGCCGAGGCGCTGGATGTGCTCAACGACCGCGAGAAGGACATTCTGACCCAGCGCCGCCTGATGGACCAGGCGGTGACCCTGGAGGACCTGAGCACGCAGTATAACGTCAGCCGCGAACGGATCCGCCAGATCGAGGTGCGGGCGTTCGAGAAGCTGCAGAAGAAGATGCGCGAACTGGCAAGCGAAAAGGGCATGCTGTCCAGCGTCTGACCCTTGCGTCCAGATGAACGTTCAAAGGCGGTGCCGCGGCGCCGCCTTTTTTCGTGCGCCGGGCTGCTGGCAGTTGCGCTGGCTTTACGGCAGCAGTGTTTCCCCAATGTTTCGCGCGCGAAACATTGGGTCAGTTTGGCTGACCTGAATGGCTGGCGGAAGCTGGCGGTGAAACCTGTCTGGCGCGTGCCTGGCTGCTGCGTGGCTGGGTGCGCTTTGGCTGGATCGGGATGGCTGGCGGAACCGCTGGCTGCAAGTCTGGCGCGTGGCTGGCTGAAATCGCTCCGGTGGCGGGCGTCGCTGGCGGTCTGGCTGTCCCGGAGGATGGCTGGTGCGCTGGCTGCTTGCGGCCTGGTGATTCTGGCTTGCTTGCAATCTCTGCATTCTGTGTACCGGCGGCTGGTCAGGCGGTCAACGGAAAATGCAATAAAATCAAATAGTTGACAGATTTGCTCGGATATTGCCGCCGCACGGCACTGGTCACGTCGCCTGCGCGGGCCTACATTCACATCCTCTGGCACAGGAGGAGGAGCCATGGCAGGCGGCTGGGCGCAGGACGGCGCGGTGAATGAGCAGATCGAAGCCTCGATCAATGATGAGCTTGCGCGGATGAAGGCGCAGAAACGCCCGGTGGGCGAAAGCCTCACCCATTGCGCCGAATGCGAGGAGCCGATCCCGGAGAAGCGCCGCGTTGCCATTCCCGGCGTCAAGCTCTGCATCGACTGCCAGCAGGAGCGCGACGGCGCGCATCAGGCGCGCGGCGGCATCAACCGGCGCGGCTCCAAGGACAGCCAGCTGAAATAAGCGCAGCCTGCCTCCGGTCAGGTCGGCTTGCCGTCCGGCACAGGGGCAGGAGCGGGTGCAAGGCCCTTGGGCGGGCAGTAGCGCAGCATGGGGATCAGGCGGCCCAGCCAGCGCAGCATGCCGTGCTGTTCGATCCACAGCGCATAGGCGACATAGGTTGGGTCCTCGGACAGGTGCTTTTCCTCGGCTTTGGCACGCAGGAAATAGATCCCGTTGATGCCCAGCAGCAGCAGGCAGTGGCGCAGTGCCTCGGCGGCGCCTTCAGTGGTGAAGAAGGGCACCGACAGCAGCCACCAGGAGATGTTCTTGAACAGATACGACGGGTGGCGGGTCCAGCGGTAGGGGCCGTTTGTGATGATGCCGCGGTGGGTCAGGTTGGAAAACCGGATGCCAAAGGAGGCATTGGCCCAGGCCCACAGCACCTTGGATGTGATGATGGCGGCGCCCCAAAGGAACACCCAGGCCCCCCAGCTGCCTCCGAACATGTCCAGCCAGCCGATGCCGTCATTGTACTCCAGATACTTGCGGCCGATGACGGAAAAGAACGGCACATACATCGCCAGGGTCACCACCCAGCCCCAGAACAGCGGGTTGCAGGAGCGGATGTGCGAATTGGTGAGCCGAAGGGTCAGAACATAGCCGATGCTGACAAAGGCCAGATCGACCCCCACCGCCAGCCGGCCGGTGTAGCTGACAAAGGCGGGAAAGCTCTCCACCGCCGCGGTCAGCGGGGTTTTCAGCAGATAGGCGGCATTACCGCTGAAATAGACAAACATCAGCGGCAGAAAGAACCCCTTGATCAGCCAGCCGAAGCCGTAGTCCAGCAATGCTGCCCGGTCGGCCAGGGCCAGGCGGCCCAGAAACAGATTGCCCGCGTGGAAATAGCCGTCCTCCGGCGTGTCCATCCAATGATCGGCGGCGATGAAGTAGGGAACCGCCAGAGCCAGCAGCACCGGCAGGCAGGTGCGGCAAGCCTCCCAGAACGGCGCGTAGAAAGAGCGGTGGTACTCCGGAAACAGCCAATAGGCCGCGGCGATCACGGCCAGGGTGCCCCAGAGGCCAATCAGCTTCACCAGGATCCGGGGCCAGTTGATGCGCTGCCATTGCAGCGCTGCCGGCTGCCCAAGCCCGGCTGCCTTGTGGCGGTACACCCGCAGCACCAGGATTTCATGCGCCATCATCGGCAGCGCGGTGGCCAGCATCGCAATAATCCCGGCCTCGACCCGTCCGGTGCCGGTGCCCTGCATCAGGGCCAAAGCGGCAAAGTAGCCTGCAAGGCCGAGCAGCATGGTGACCTGGCTGGTCGCTGAGGCTGGCGGGTCTGATCTGGGGCGTTCACTCATTCTGCTCGAACCGGATGCATTTGCCGTTGCCACATGATGCTAGCCCGCGCCCGCGCGGTTTCATCTTTTTACTGCGGACTGCCTGCTATTGCGTGCCGGAGGGCAGTCCATTGAAATGAGTGCGGGCAGGGGGGCGCCTGATCCTGTCAAAGCCGGTGCGGCCCGGCATTCCGCCTAGGGGTACGGGCTTTCACCGCCTTCTGCGCCGCAGCCAGCGGCGGATAAGCTTTATGTCCATGGCGGCGACCAGCACGCCAAGCGGGATCATCCAGAAGCCGAGGGCCGGCAGGAACCCGAATATCCCGCCCAAAATCAGCAGAATTCCCAGCAGCAGCCTCAGCCCGCGCGGCACATGAGCACGGACCCAGGCAAAGAAAGGACGGAAGCGCTCCCTGAGATTTCCTTTCCCGGTCACTTAGCGTCCTGCCGCCAGGGGCAGGCGCAGGATGTGCTGCGGGCCGGCGAGGCCGTGGGGGTAGATGCCGCCGGTATCGGCAAAGCCGCCCTTCAGGTAGCAGCGGACGGCGCCAGGGTTCTGCAGGTTGACCGTCAGCACCACCGCGCCGCGGTCCGGGTAATGGCTGGGCAGGTAGTCTTTCAGCGCTGCCACCGCCGCGGTGGCAAGGCCTTTACCCTGATCCTCCCGGCCGATCATAAAGGCGCGCAGGCCCGGCTCATCCGCTTGGGCAAACTCATAGGTCTCATGATACAGCCGGTCGATCTTGAAGAAGCCGACCGCGCGGGCATCGTCGAGGATGGCGTGAAAATCCACGCCCTCCTCATTCTCTTCAAACGCCTGCGCCACAGTTCCGGAAAAACGGATCTGATCCGGTTCCACCTGGATGCGGGAAACCAGATCAAATTCGTTGCGGGCCACCGGGTGCAAGGCGACCGGCATCAGTCTTCCATCACTTCCAGCTCGTCAATGAAGCCGGAAATCATGCTGAGGCCCTTGTCCCAGAACTTGGGGTCGGTGGCATCGAGGCCGAAGGGCGCCAGAAGCTCCTTGTGGTGCTTGGAGCCGCCTGCCTTGAGCATCTCGAAATACTTGTCCTCGAACCCTTCGCCGCCCTCGGAATAGACCGAGTAGAGCGCGTTCACCAGCCCGTCGCCAAAGGCATAGGCGTAAACGTAGAAGGGCGAATGCACAAAGTGCGGGATGTAGGCCCAAAAGGTCTCATAACCGTCCATGTACTCGAACGCTTCGCCCAGGCTTTCGGCCTGCACCGACATCCAGATGGCGTTGATGTCGTCCGGGGTCAGTTCGCCCTCGGTACGGGCGGCGTGCAGTTTGCATTCAAAATCATAAAAGGCGATCTGGCGCACGACCGTGTTGATCATGTCCTCGACCTTGCCCGCCAGCAGCACCTTGCGCTGCTCCTTGGTTTCGGCCTTGTCCAACATCTTGCGGAAGGTCAGCATCTCGCCGAACACCGACGCGGTTTCCGCCAGAGTCAGCGGGGTGGAGGACAGCATTTCGCCCTGTTCTGCGGCCAGCACCTGGTGCACGCCGTGGCCCAGCTCATGCGCCAGCGTCATCACGTCGCGCGGCTTGCCCAGATAGTTCAGCATCACATAGGGGTGGACGTTGGTGACAGTCGGGTGGGCAAAGGCGCCGGGCGCCTTGCCGGGCTTCACGCCGGCGTCGATCCAGCCGTCGGAGAAGAACGGCGCGGCGATTTCGCCCATGCGGGGATCGAAGGCTTTATAGGCCTCCATCACCGTCTTTTCAGCCTCGTCCCAGCTGATGGTGCGGGTGTCTTCCAGCGGCAAGGGCGCGTTGCGGTCCCAGACCTGCATGACGTCGAGGCCGAGCCATTTGCGCTTCAGCTCGTAATAGCGGTGGCTCAGCTTAGGGTAGGCGGCAACCACCGCCTCGCGCAGCGCCTCGACCACCTCAGGCTCCACGTCGTTGGAGAGGTGGCGCCCCATCTGTGCGCTGGGCATGCCGCGCCAGCGGTCGATGATTTCCTTTTCCTTGGCTTGCGTGTTGTGGACGCGGGCAAAGGTCTTGATGTTCTCGCCGAACACGCGGGCCAGTTCGCGGGCCGCAGCCTCGCGCTTGCTGCGGTCCTGTTCGGTCAGCAGGTTCAGGGTGCCTTCGATGTTCAGCTCTTCGCCGTTCACGGTGAAGGTGAGACCGGCGATGGTCTCGTCAAACAGCTTTTCCCAGCCGTCGCCAACGATGCCGAGGTCGTGCATGAATTTCTCCAGCTCATCGGACAACTGGTAGGGCTTCATCGCGCGGATGCGGCGGAAGACGCTCTCATAACGCCCCAGTTCCGCGTTGGCGGCCAGATGCGCGTCCATCACGCTGTCTTCGATCCGGTTCAGTTCCAGCGTGAAGAACACCAGCGGGGTGGTGGCGATGGTCACCTTCTCCTGGCAGTCCGACAGGAAGGCGGCGCGGTCCGCGTCGGTGGTCAGCTGGTAATAGCGCAGGCCCGCAAAGGACATGATCCGGCCGGCAATATTGTTGATCTTCTCGTTGCGCTGCACGCATTCCAGCAGCCCGTCTGCATCCAGCTCCGCCAGCTTGCCCTCGTAATCGGCGGCAAAGGCGGCGCATTCCTGCTGCAGCCAGTCCAGATCGCGGGCCAGTTCGGGGGCGTCCTCGGAGGTGTAGAGGTCGCTGAGGTCCCATTCCGGCAGGTTGCCGAGGCCGCCGGAGCCGGCTGTGGCGTTTGCGTCGCGGACGGGGAAGGGAAGCTGGAACATGGGGGCTCCTGTCATGAGAAATGCATTGCCCCAACATCTAAGCGGCGGCTTGCGGGATCACAAGCAGCGGGGCGCGGATCAGCGGGGGAGAATGGCAGAGGCGGGTAACGGCCGGGTAAAAGGGGCGTGCGTTGCACAGACAACGGGGGGCTGCGGGGGTCAGCCGCCGTACTGCTCGAACAGGCGGCACATGCGGGAAAACACATGGGCGCGGATTTCCGGGGTTTCCATCATCACCTCGTGCTGGCCGCCCTTGATCAGGTCCAGCTCGCCGCCGGGCCAGCGGTCCATGCGGTCGTGGATCGCTTGCGTGTTGACGATCTGCTCCTCCGAGCCGAGGAAAGTGATGCAGGGCAGGGCGGGGGAGGACTGCTGCGCCAGCCAGGCGCATTCCTCCAGGCTGACCCGCAGCCATTGGATGGTGGGGCCGCCAAGCGCCAGCTCGGGCTGCGCCGTCAGCTGGGCGTGCATCATCCGGTACATCTCCGGATCGGTGGTCAGCGTGTTGCCCTCAAACGGGGTGATCTGGACATATTGCTCCAGCGCGGTGGTCGGCAGCAGCCGCTCCTGCAGGCGCAGATAGGGGGCGACGCCGTTGAGGACGCGGACAATGGGGCGCATCAGCGGCGGAATCTGGATGCCCCACATCGGCCCGGTAAAGCAGCAGGCGTTGACGTCCAGCCCCTCGATCAGGGCGCGCAGGCCGATGGCGCCGCCCATGGAATGGCCGACCAGGAACCAGGGGCGGGGCAGCTCCAGCTGTTCCGCCAGCCCGGTGAGCGCCCGCACATCTGTCTGAAATTCGGTGAAATGACCGACATGGCCGAGGCGGCGTTCGGCCAGCATCCGCCCGGCCAGCCCCTGGCCGCGCCAGTCGACGGTAAGGGTGGCAAATCCGCGGGCGGCAAACTCCGCCGCGGTCAGCCCGTATTTCTCGATATACTCGGTGCGCCCGGGGAACAGCAGGACCGTGCCCTTCGCCGCCCCCTCGGGACGCCAATGGCCTGCACGGATGCGCAGGCCGTCAGATATGTGGACCCAATGGGCTGCACAGTCCGCAGGCCCCTGCGCGATCTCCGCAAACAGGGGCGCCGGCTGCGGCTCCACCGGGGCGCCGTCCATCAGGCGAGGGCCGAGGCCAGCTTCATCGCGGCACCCATGTCGCCGTCGATGGTCAGCTTGCCGGACATGAAGGCGGCGGTCGGGTTCAGTTCGCCCTCCAGGATCGACTGGAAAGTATCGGCATCCGCGGTCATGGTCACATCCGCCTCTTCGTCGCCGACACGGGCGCCGGCGCCGTCCAGCATGATGGCGCCCAGGTCTTCGATCTGGAACTTGGCGGTGGAATCGAATTCACCCGCGTCCAGCTTGCCGTTCAGGGCTTCTGCTGCCTGTTCAAGGGTAACGCTCATATCGGTCCTCAATCTGTTTGGCGCGCTTATAGCACAAACCTGTGAAGCATGTGCATCCAATACTGGAAAATGCAGCGCGCGGGATTACACTGGAGGCATCATGCGGACAAATTTCCCAAAGCTCAAAGCTATCGTGGCGGCAACGGCGGCCGCAGCCGCGCTGTCTCTGCCTGGCCAGGGGCTTGCGCAGGGCCTGTCGGCGGATGTGCTGCTGCAGGACCTCGCGATGGCCGAAGCATCGGAGGCTGCGGCAATTGACCGCGAGCTGCAGGCGCTGTGGGCCAAGAGCGGCTCGCCGTCGATGGATCTGCTGCTGCGGCGCGGCACCGATGCAATGGAGCGCGGCGATTTGCAGCAGGCGGCAGAGCATCTGACGGCGCTGACCGACCACGCGCCGGAGTTCGCCCGCGGCTGGTATGAGCGCGCGCGGGTGTATTTCGCGCTTGGCCTCTACGGGCCGTCGGTGGCCGACCTGGAGCGGGCGCTGGCCTTGAACCCTAAGGATTACAACGCCATCTATGCGCTGGGCGCGCTGTTCGAACAGTTCCGCGAGCCTGAGCGTGCCTATCAGGCCTACCAGCGCGCCAAGGCTATACATCCGCACCATGAGGAAGTAAGCAGCGCCCTCGAACGTCTGAAGCTCTCTGTCGAGGGCAGGGAACTCTAAGCCCTTTCGGGGGCGGGGGCTGAAGCAATGGCAAGCGCATCGCGGATCGTGGCCGTCCTGGGCCCGACCAACACCGGCAAAACCCATTACGCCATCGAACGCATGCTCGGCTACCGCACCGGGGTGATGGGATTCCCGCTGCGCCTGCTGGCGCGCGAGGTCTATGACAAGGTGGTTGCCGCCCGCGGGCCCTCGGTGGTGGCGCTGGTCACCGGCGAGGAGCGGATCGTGCCGCCGCGGGCGCAGTACTGGATCTGCACGGTGGAGGCGATGCCCGAGGGTATGGGCTGCGACTTCCTGGCGGTGGATGAGATCCAGCTCTGCGCTGACCCGGAGCGCGGCCATGTCTTCACCGACCGGCTGCTGCGCGCCCGCGGCACGCTGGAGACGCTGTTCCTGGGCGCCGACACCATGCGCGGGCCGATTTCGGCACTGGTTCCCGGTGTAGAGTTTGTCCGCCGCGAACGGATGTCCGATCTGGTCTATGCGGGTTCGAAAAAGATAAGCCGAATGCCGCCTCGCACCGCAATCGTCGGGTTCTCGGTTGATAATGTCTATGCGATCGCCGAGCTGATCCGACGCCAGAAGGGCGGTGCGGCAGTGGTGATGGGGGCGCTCAGCCCGCGAACCCGCAACGCGCAGGTGGCGCTCTACCAGAATGGCGAGGTCGACTATCTGGTTGCCACCGATGCCATCGGCATGGGGCTCAACCTCGATATCGACCATGTGGCGTTTTCCTCCACTACCAAGTTCGACGGCCGCCGGATGCGCCCGCTGGCGCCCAATGAGCTGGCGCAGATCGCAGGCCGCGCGGGCCGCGGCATGAGCCACGGCACCTTCGGCGTCACCGGCGATGCCCGGCCGCTGGACGAGGGCACCGCCTCGGCGATCATGAACCACCAGTTCACGCCGCTGAAGAAACTGAACTGGCGCTCTGCCGACCTGCAGTTCGGCACCGTCGAGGCGCTGATCAACTCGCTCGAATCAAGCCCCTCGAATGAGCACCTGACCAAGGCGCGCGAGGCCGACGATCTGGGCGCGCTGAAAATGCTGTCGCGGGAATCCGCCATCATTGCCCGCACCACCAATGCGCAATCGGTGAAATTGTTGTGGGATGTTTGCCGTATTCCCGACTTTCGCGGCATCAGCCATGCGGAACATTCTTCGCTTCTGGGCGTTATTTTTGAGCATCTGCATGGCGGCGGCGTGGTGCCGGACGACTGGATGGCTCGCCAGATCAAGCGGATTGACCGGACCGACGGCAACATCGATACCCTGTCCAAACGTCTGGCATTTATCCGGACGTGGACATATGTCGCGCAGCGGAATGGCTGGCTGCGTGACGAAAGCCATTGGCGCGGGGAGACGCGCGCTGTAGAAGACAGGTTGTCAGACGCGCTGCACGAGCGCTTGACTCAGCGATTTGTGGACCGGCGCACATCCGTGCTTCTGCGCCGGCTCAAACAGAAGGAGGCCCTTTTGGCCGAAGTGAATGACAAGGGTGAAGTGACGGTCGAAGGCGAATTCGTCGGCCGTCTGGAAGGGTTCCGGTTCAGCCCGGACAAAGGTGCACAGGGTGCCGAGGCAAAAGCCTTGAAAGCGGCCTCGCTGCAGGCTTTGGCGCCGCAATTCCATCTGCGTGCGGACCGGTTCTACAACGCGCCCGATACCGAGATCGATTTTACCGAGCAAGGCGGCCTGATGTGGGGCGGCGATGCGGTGGGCAAGCTGGTGGCCGGCGCGGACGCGCTGAGCCCGCAGATCGAGGTGTTCGTCGATGACGCCGCCGGGCCGGATGTGGCCCAGAAGGTGGAGCGCCGCCTGCTGCATTTCATCACCCGCAAGATCAACGCGCTGTTCGAGCCGCTACTGAACCTGCAGAAGGACGAAGAGCTGACCGGCCTGGCGCGCGGTTTTGCCTTCCGCATGGTCGAAAACCTCGGCGTGCTGCCGCGTGCAGGCGTTGCGCAGGAGGTCAAGGAGCTGGATCAGGACGCCCGCGGCGCGCTGCGCAAGCATGGCATCCGGTTCGGCCAGTTCACCATCTTCATGCCGCTGCTGCTGAAGCCCGCGCCGACCCGTCTGCGCCTGGTGCTGTGGTCGCTGGCCAACGGTCTGCAGGACTTCCCCGAGGCGCCGCCCCCGGGCCTGGTCACCGTGCCGTCGATCAAGGACGCGCCCGAGGGCTATGACACCATGTGCGGCTACCGTGCCGCCGGCGAGCGGATGATCCGCATCGACATGCTGGAGCGCCTGGCCGATATGCTGCGCGCCGAAGACAGCCGCGGCGGCTTTGAAGCCAAGGCCGACATGCTGTCGATCACCGGCATGACGCTGGAGCAGTTCGCCGACCTGATGCAGGGCCTGGGCTACAAGGCCGAGAAGGGCGAGCGCCAGAAGGTCAAGCCGGTGGATGCCGTTGTCACCGAAACCGGCACCCCGTCCGAAGACAAGCCGGTGATGGATGCCGCTGCAGAGGTAGAGAACACGCCCGCTGCCGCACCGGCCGGGGACGGCGAAGCCGCACCTGCAGACGTGCCCGCAGGCACCGAAGCGATTGAGGATGCAGGTGTTGCTCCAATCGGCGAAGAGCCGGCCGAGCCGGCGGCAGAGGCGCCGGTTGCGGAAACCGCTTCGGATGAAACCCCGGTTGGCGAAGCTGCCGATGCCGCGGTGGACGAACCCGAAATGGAGGTCTTCTATACCTTCACCTGGGGCGGCAACCGGGGCGGACGCCAGGGCGGCCAGCGCCAGCAGAGCCGCCGTCCGCAGGGCGAGGGCAAACCCGGCGGCAAGGGCAAGCCCCGCGGCGGCGAGGGCGGAGGCCGCGGCAAGCCGGGCCGCAAGGGCGGTCCGCGCCAGGACAAGGGCGCCAAGACCTATTCCTCGCGTCCCGCCAAGAAGGAAAAGCAGATCGACCCGGACAACCCCTTTGCCGCTGCGCTGATGGGGCTGAAACAGGGCGACTGACCCGGCCATGACCGGGGACGCGCCCAAGATCCGCATCGACAAGTGGCTGTGGTATGCACGGTTCTTCAAGACCCGCAGCCTGGCTGCCAAACAGGTCGGTGCGGGCCATGTGCGCGTCAATGGCGACAAGGCATTGAAACCGGCTCAGAACGTCTCCCCCGGGGACGTTCTGACCTTCGCCCAGGGCAAGGTGATCCGCGTTGTCCGCATCGAGGCCATCGGCGCGCGCCGCGGCCCGGCGCCGGAAGCGCAGGCGCTGTATTTCGACATGACGGAAAAGCAGGAAAAAATTCCGGCCAATCCCAAGTTCGAAGGAAAAGGCCGTCCGGACAAAAAAGCCCGCAGGGCGCTTGATCTTACTCGCAAGCAGGATACCCTTTGACGGCTTGAAGCCTTGGCCGGTCTGGATTAGCTAGGCGCAAACGGATAACGGGACTCGGTACTATGACCTATGTCGTGACGGAAAACTGCATCGCCTGCAAATACACCGACTGTGTCGAAGTGTGCCCGGTGGACTGCTTCTATGAGGGCGAGAACACCCTGGTGATCCACCCCGACGAATGCATCGACTGCGGCGTCTGCGAGCCGGAATGCCCGGCGGATGCAATCCGCCCGGACACCGAGCCGGACATGGACAAATGGGTTGAATTCAACCGCAAATATGCCGAGCTGTGGCCGGTGATCGTCTCCAAGAAGGATCCGATGCCGGGTTATGAGGAGCGCGACGGCGAAGAGGGCAAGATGGAGAAGTATTTCTCCGAAGCGCCCGGCGAAGGCGGCTGATTCTCCGCCTCACGCGGCGGTGCCGCATTTGTGCGGAAAACCGCCGTATTGCATTGGGAATAAACGCTACCAGACCAGCAGGCCGCCTTCCGGGCGGCCCCTTTTTATGATATACTCCGCCCACAAAAGACATAAACAATCGGAGTCCGCCCCCGGCGCACGCCTGAAGCGGTGCGCACTTTGGGCGGTATTTCTGCGGAGAAAATGTCCCGGGGACTGGTCAAGATGAACTGGCCGGAACCGGGCGCTTTTTCGCGAAAATGCCGGTGCCGCCCGGCTGTGAGTGAGGAAAAACCTGTATGACCAAGTCGAAGAAGCTCGAATTCCGCCCCAATGATTACGTGGTTTACCCGGCGCATGGCGTTGGCCAGATCATCTCGATCGAGGAGCAGGAAGTGGCCGGCTTTGCGCTGGAGCTTTTCGTGATCACCTTTGAAAAGGACAAGATGACCCTGCGGGTGCCGACCAACAAGGCGACCGAAGTGGGGATGCGTTCGCTGAGCTCGCCGGATGTGATCGAGCAGGCGATGAAGACGCTCAAGGGCAAGGCCAAGGTGAAGCGCGCCATGTGGTCGCGCCGTGCCCAGGAGTATGAGCAGAAGATCAACTCCGGCGACCTGATCTCGATCGCCGAAGTGGTCCGCGACCTGCACCGCACCGACGACCAGCGCGAGCAGAGCTACTCCGAGCGCCAGCTGTATGAAGCCGCGCTGGAGCGTCTGACCCGCGAAGTGGCTGCTGTCTCCGGCAATGATGAGATTGCTGCTGCCAAGCAGGTGGATGAGGTGCTGACCTCCCGCGCTGCCTGATCCGGCGGATCACGGAAATCAGGGGCCGTGCCTGCGAGGGCGCGGCCCTTTTTCATGCCCGGGCCGGCTCAGCTGCAGATGGCGAGCAGGGTGAGAAGCCCTGCGATCTCCGCCACTTGCTGCGAAGCGCCGAGGATGTCGCCGGTCTGGCCGCCGATCTTGGCCTTGGCAAGCGCGCCCAGGCCCAGGGCGGCTGCGCCCATTGCAAGCGCGGCTCCAATGGCTGCCGGTCCAATCAGCGGCAAGGACAGTAGAACTGCCAGCCCTGCCGCCAGCCCGCAGGGCAGGGCGCGGGGCCGGCCCACGGTCTGCGACAGCCCGGCGGAGCGCGCGTTGGGCAGTGCCGCCATCAGTGCGGGCATCACCGCCCGGCTCATCATCGCCAGCGCCAGCAGCGGCCAGGGGCCGGCAATCTGCAGCAAGGCCGCCAAGGCGGACCAGCGCAGGCCGAACCCCAGGATCAGCGCGATTACCCCATAGGCGCCGATGCGGCTGTCCTTCATGATCTCCAGCCGCCGTTCGCGTCTGAAGCCGCCCCATAACCCGTCGGCGCTATCGGCCAGCCCGTCCTCGTGCATGGCGCCGGTCAGCATCACCTGGACTGCCAGCGCCAGACCCGCGGCCACCGTGGCAGGCAGGCCCGCCGCCAGCGCCAGCGCGGCCAGCAGCGCCGCGGGCAGGGCAACCGCCAGCCCGGCCAGCGGAAACGCCCAGACCGCCTTGGCCTGGCGCTGGAACGCCGCGGCGGGCAGATGCGGCAGCGGCAGCCGGGTCAGCAGCACCAGCGCCAGCAAGGCGTCTTTTGCCTGGATGTCGTTTTTTCGCATTTACGGGCCTATTGCGGGGCTTGCGGCACTGCCGCCAGCGGTTAAACAGATTGCCAACCGCTTTATCCGCGTCACCCGCTCAGATGCAACGAGGCTTTCACATGCTGCCACAGCTTTCCTCCCTTGATGATTTCCGCGCCGCACTGGCCGCTGCGCCGGCCCAGGACCAGTCCGCCCTGCAGGGGGCGGCCGCGCGCAACAGCCAGCTGACCAAACCGCCGGGCGCGCTGGGGCGGCTGGAGGATCTGGCGGTCTGGTACGGCGGCTGGCGCGGCAGCGACCGGCCTGAAATCGCCGCACCGCAGGTGATCGTCTTTGCCGGCAATCACGGGGTGACGGCTCAGGGGGTTTCGGCCTTCCCGCCGGAGGTCACCGCCCAGATGGTGATCAACTTCGAACACGGCGGCGCCGCGATCAACCAGCTGGCCAAACTGGCAGGTGCGCGCATGGATGTGCTCGCCCTGGAGCTGGACCGCCCGACCGGTGATTTCACCCAAGGCGCAGCGATGAGCAGCGATGAGCTGCTGGCGGCGCTGCAGGCCGGCTGGGGTGCCGTCGATCCCAGCGCTGACCTGCTGGTGGTCGGCGAGATGGGCATCGGCAACACCACCCCGGCAGCGGCCCTGGCCTGCGCACTGTTCGGCGGCGAGGCGGCAGACTGGACCGGCCGCGGCACCGGCGTGGATGATGCAGGCCTTGCCAACAAGACCCGGGTGGTGGCCGAAGGCGTGGCACTGCACAAAGACGCCATCCGGGACGGGCTGGATGCGCTGGCCTGCCTTGGCGGGCGCGAGATTGCCGCCATGGCCGGCGCCATTGCCGCGGCCCGGGTGCTGCGTATTCCGGTGATCCTGGACGGGTTCATCTGCTGCGCCGCTGCCGCCTGCCTGCTGCAGACCGCAGACGGGGCGCTGGACCACACGCTGGCAGGCCACCAGAGCGCCGAGGGCGCCCATCCGGTGCTGCTGGAGAAACTGGGTAAGCAGCCGCTGCTGTCGCTGGGCCTGCGGCTGGGCGAGGCTTCCGGTGCGGCGCTGGCGATCCAGGTGCTGAAAGGCGCGATTGCCTGCCACAGCGGCATGGCGACCTTTACCGAGGCGGGGGTTACAGACGGCTGACCGCACCTCTGGCCCCGAAATAACAAAGCCCCGGCCTGTGCCGGGGCTTTTTCATTCTGCCGCCTCGGAGGATTTCTTCCGCTTGCGCTCCGCCATTTCGAAAATCGCGCTTTCGATGGCTTTTTCCAGCTCCCGCGCCCGTTCGATATAGGCGGGGTTCTGGCTGGCCGGGGTACCGGGGATCCAGTGCTCGGCCAGGTCGCGCAGGTTCTGGCGGTCGTGATTGTAGAAAGTCTGCGCCGCCTGTGCCGCCTCGTATTCGCTGAGGCCGACGTTTTCCAGCACGTAGCGGCCCGCCCGCACCGAGCTGTCGAACAGCTCGCGCACGATGTCGTCGGCGCCGGCCTGGTACAGCTCATAAACGTGGTTGCGGTCCTTGGCGCGGGCAATGATGTGCAGGTCCGGATAGGCGCGGCGCACATGAGACACCATCTTGACCACTCCTTCGGGGTCGTCCAGCGCCACCACAAAGACCTTGGCCTTGGCGATCCCGGCCGCCTTCAGAAGCTCCGGCCGGGTCGGGTCGCCGAGGAAGCTCTTGACCCCGAAGCGGCGCATCAGCTGCACCGCTTCCATATCGTGGTCCAGCACCACGGTCTTGAAGCCGCTGGCCTGCACCAGCCGGTTGACGATCTGGCCGAAGCGGCCAATGCCCGCGATGATGACCGGGCCTTCCTCGTCGATCTCGTCCGGCTCGTGCTCCTGGCGGGCGTCGGCCATCCGCTTGGACAGGAAATCATAAAGGATGAACAGCAGCGGCGTGATCAGCATCGACAGGGCAATCACCAGCAGCAGCTTTTCCGACAGCGCCGCCGGAATGACGTTCAGCTGGCGCGAGAAGGCGAGCAGCACAAAGCCGAATTCCCCGGCCTGGGCCAGGCTGAGGGTGAACAGCCACAGCCCGCGGCGGCGCAGGCCAAAGGCGCGGCCGACCGCAAACAGCACCGCCCCCTTGGCAAAGATCACCAGCGCCGCCAGGCCGATCAGGTCGCCGGGATCAGCCAGGAACTGGCGGTAGTTGATGCCCGCGCCGACGGTGATGAAGAACAGCCCCAGCAACAGCCCCTTGAAGGGGTTGAGGTCGCTTTCCAGCTCATGCCGGAATTCCGAGTTGGCCAGAACCACACCCGCCAAGAAGGCGCCGAGTGCAGGCGACAGGCCGACCAGCGTCATCAGGAAGGAGATGCCGACCACGATCATCAGCGCCAGTGCGGTGTACATCTCGCGCAGGTTGGAAGCGTGGATGAAGCGGAACAGCGGCCGGGTCAGGTAGATGCCTGCCAGGATGATGAAGGCGATGGCGGCCAGGGTGACCAGCGCCACCGCCCAGCCGGGCAGCCCGTCGACCAGCGACAGCGATCCGTGGCCCGCGCCGTGGCCATCGCCGTCGAGGCTGATGGAGCCATCGCTGGCAAACTGGGGGATCGCATAAGAGCCGAGCAGCGGCAGGAAGGCCAGGATCGGGATCACCGCGATGTCCTGGGTCAGCAGCACCGAAAAAGCCGAGCGGCCGCCGCCGGTCCGCATCAGGCCCTTTTCCGACAGGGTTTGCAGCACGATTGCGGTGGAGGAGAGCGACAGCGCCAGGCCGATGGCCAGGCTGACATGCCAGGGCTGGCCCATCGCCATCGCCGCGCCCATCAGGGCAAGGGTGGACAATGAAATCTGCATGCCGCCTAGCCCCAGCAGCTTGTGGCGCATTGCCCACAGCGTGCGCGGCTCCAGCTCCAGCCCGATCAGGAACAGCATCATGACCACGCCGAATTCGGCAAAATGGCGCAGATCCTCGGTTTCGGTGCCGGTCAGGCCCAGCACCGGGCCAATGGCAATGCCCGCCGCCAGATAGCCGAGCACCGACCCAAGGCCGAGACGTGCGGCCAGCGGCACCGCGATGACAGCGGCCGCCAGATAAACGGTTGCCTGGTAAAAAAACTCTTCCATACAGAAGGTATCGCAAGCGCGCCGGTACCTTGGCAATGGCTTTGCCGGCTGCGGCGCGCTGTTACGGCAAATCAGCGCCTGCCGGGGGCAGGCGCAGCGGAATTATTGTTCGAGCAGGCGGATTTCTTCGCTGAGCTTGCCGATCCGGTCCAGCCTTCGCGAGATCCGCTCCTGGAAGCCGCCGAGCTGGTCGATGATATCGGCCAGGGTTTCGCCGGAATCGGTCAGCCGGGCGCTTTCGATCTTGAGCAGCACCCGGGTCGAGCTGAGGCCGAGGAAATGCCGGTGCATGATCTGGCAGGCGCTGGTGATGCGTTCGGCCTCCTGGTCGACTTCCTTCATGCCGTCCTGGGCGCGCTTGACCTGGTCCTTTACCAGGTCGCCGAGGATCTGGCGTTCGGATTCCATGTCGGCGCTGCCCAGGTCGCGGCGTTCCTCTTGCAGCTGGTTGTCGCATTCGATCAGGATCCGCGCCATGCCCTCGACAAACAGGCTGTCGTTCACGGAGGATTTGATCTTGGCGAAATTGCTGTTCTTGCCCATCACATGCGCGGCGAACCAGTCCGACATTTCCCGCGACATCGAGCCGTAGTTCTGCGACAGCACGGTGACCGGCCCGCCCGAAGGCTCGATCCGAGAGGCCAGCACCCGCAGGTTATGCGGGATCGTGTGCATGGCGTCGAAATCGGCGATCAGCCCCTCGGTCTCCTCCACCAGGGTTTCGGCGTTGCGCAGCATGCCGGTCAGCTCCCGGATGCGCGCATGCGGCTGGTTGCCCAGGCCGGTGTCGCGCGCAATCAGCTCCTGGCTCAGCGCGTGGGCGGCAAACTGGTGGTAGTCCTCGTAGCCGTGGCTGCCCAGCCAGTCGAGCAGGTACTGAGCGCTTTCCTCCGGCTTGACGCCCTGCTCCTTCTCGCGCTTGAGCATCCGGGTATAGAAGGCGCGCACCTCGTCGAACAGCTTGCTGCTGGGCTTGATCCGGGCGGAGAGATAGCCGTCCTGGCAGGGGACCACCACGGCGAACACCCAGTAGTACAGCCCGTCCTTGGACTTGTTCTTGACATAGGCGCCCATGCATTCGCCGCGTTTGAGCGTGTCCCAGAACAGCGAAAACACGCCCTTGGGCATGTCCGGGTGGCGGATCACCTTGTGCGGCGCGCCGATCAGCTCTTCCCAGGGGTAGGCGCCGACGCGGCGGAACACGTAGTTGCCCGCCTGGATCACGCCGCGGCTGTCAGTCCTGGAAAAGAACACTTCATTGAGGCCAAAGGGTGCCTCGCCGCTCGTCGGGCGCGTTTCAACACGGCGGTCAACAAAAGACACGGAAATTTCCACTTCTGATTTCGGATTTCATTCCCGCCTGTCTACGTTGAAATCCTTCCCGGTTGGTTAAGTCGGCAGCGGCGCATCGCGTTTTAATTGTGCCATTACGATCTGGCTCTGGACCCGGGACACGCCGGGATGCGGCAGCAGAATCTCGTGAATCAGCGTGTTCAGCGCCTGCAGGTCGGCACAGTAGACGCGCAGCAGGTAATCCGCCTCTCCGGTCATCGTCCAGGCCGAGGTGATCTGCGGCTGGCTGGCCACCAACCGGGCGAATCCCTTGGACTGTTCGGGGCCGTGGCTGCCCAGGTGCACCTGCACGAAGCCCTGTACCGCCAGCCCCAGCTTCGCCGGGTTGAGCCGGGCCGAATAGCCCTCGATATAGCCTTCCGCCTCCAGCCGCTGGCGCCGCCGCCCGGCTTGGCTGGGCGACAGGTTCAGCAATTCGCCCTGCTGCTGCGCGGTCAGATGCGCGTCCTTCTGCAATGCTGCGAGCAGTTTCGTATCCGTCGGGTCGAGCATGCGTGAATTCTCCGCGTTTTCGTCACTTTCCGTGAAAATGCCGCGCATATCAACCAGTGCGCGCGAAACTATGCGGAAAACCTGTATCGGAAAAGCGGTATTCTTAGGACAAGATTTGATCCTGTCCCCACACCAGATGAAGGAGACGCGCAATGGGCCCGTTCCCGCATAACGCCCCGAAATCCGAGATCACGCCGGAGAACCCGGCTGGCACCGATGGCTTTGAATTCGTTGAATTTGCCAGCCCCGAACCGCAGGAACTGCGGGACCTGTTCACCCAGATGGGTTATGAGCTGGTCGGCCGCCACAAGCAGAAGCCCGGCGTCGAGCTGTGGCAGCAGGGCGACATCACCTACATCCTGAACGCCGAGGCCGGCAGCTTTGCCGAGAAATTCGTCGCAGAGCATGGCCCTTGCGCCCCGTCGATGGGCTGGCGCGTGGCGGATGCGCAGAAGGCGTTCGAGCATGCCGTCGCCAAGGGCGCCGAAGCCTACGAAGGCGACGACAAGACCATGGACGTGCCCGCGATCAAGGGCATCGGCGGCTCGCTGATCTACTTCATCGACCAGTATTACGACACCTCGCCCTACAACGAGGAATTCGAGTGGCTGAAGCAGTCCAAGCCGCGCGGCGTCGGCTTCTACTACCTCGATCACCTGACCCACAATGTCTACAAGGGCAACATGGACAAGTGGTTCAAGTTCTACGGGGAGCTGTTCAACTTCAAGGAGATCCGTTTCTTTGACATTGAAGGTAAATACACCGGCCTGCTGAGCCGCGCGCTGACCTCGCCCTGCGGCCGCATCCGCATCCCGATCAACGAGGACCGCGGCGAGACCGGCCAGATCGTCTCCTACCTGAAGAAGTACAAGGGCGAGGGCATCCAGCACATCGCCGTCGGCACCGAGAACATCTATGACTCGACCGACGAGATCTCGGAGCGCGGCATCAAGTTCATGCCGGCGCCCCCGGAGACCTATTACGACCTGAGCCACGACCGGGTGCAGGGCCACGAAGAGCCGCTGGACCGGATGAAGAAGCACGGCATCCTGATCGACGGCGAAGGCGTGGTCGACGGCGGCGAAACCAAGATCCTGCTGCAGATCTTCTCGAAGACCGTGATCGGGCCGATCTTCTTCGAGTTCATCCAGCGCAAGGGCGACGACGGCTTTGGCGAAGGCAACTTCAAGGCGCTGTTTGAATCGATCGAGCGCGAGCAGATCGAAAACGGCGAGATCCAGGCCGCCGAGTAACGGCTGGTAAATGAGAGACCTGGCCGGGTCCGCACTGCGGGCCCGGCCTTTTTCATGTCCGGACCCGGCGTCGGGGTATAAATCAGCCCTATCAGCCCAAGCGGAAAAGCCGGGCCGCCAGCAGGGAGCCGTGGCGGTTACGGCTTGCTGATCCGGGGAGAGGGCAGAAGGCGAGACGCTTTCCAGCCCGGGCACTTAGCCGTCCGGCATCTCCAGGGTGCGGTTGCGGCCGCCTTTCTGGTACTGCAGCTGGCCTTCACCAATCGCGATCACCCGGCCGCCGTCGATGCGGTCTCCGACCTGCACCTTCTTGTAGCGGCCCGACGGCAGCCGGACCAGCGCGCGGCGGTCGGACGCGGTGCCATAGACGCCGATCAGGTTCAGCTTGCGCAGGTTGATGGCGTTGGTGACAGTGGCGCGGCGGGCAACCGACGCGGTGGTCGGGATGCTCGGCGGGGCGGCCGCAGCAGCAGCCGGCACGGCGGCGGCGGTCTGCACCTGGTTCTGGGCGTTGCGGCGGGCGCGGTCGACCAGGTTGGCGAAATTCGCGGGCCGTTCGCGGGGCACCACCGAGGCGGCGATCGCCAGGGCGGTGGCGGGCAGCTGCTCTTCCTCTGCCGGTTTCAGGCTGGCCGGGCGCTGGCGCGGGCGCAGCGAGGCGAGCTCGGCGCGGCTGAGGCCGCCTAGCTGGGCGCGCTCGACCTGTTCCTCCAGATCCGCGGGCCGCGCCTTGGGCCGTTTGCGCGCCAGCACCTGGTTGCGGGCCACTTCCTCGGCCAGCGCTTCGGCGGCCGGGTCGCTGCGCTCCGGCGCGCGCGGCGGCACCTTCTTCGGACGGCCTAGGTAAACCGTGATGCCATCGGGGTTCAGCGTGCCGCCGGGCGTGGCCTTGACCAGGCCGCGCTCATCCAGGTCAAACGCTTCGCCTGCTGCGGCGGGAGAGGCGACGGCACCGGGTTCATCATCCCCGGCAAAGGTCTGCGGCTGCGGCAGGGCCACTGCATCCGCCGCGATATCGGGCTGGTCAATGGACGCGGTATACAGCTCGTCGAGGTGCGGCGCGGCTGGGGAAGCTCCCAGATCCGGCGCCACCGGCCAGACCCCGGTTGCAGCATAACGCGCGGCCTGCGCCAGCTCATCCAGCGGCTCGTCGTGCGAGGCCTCCGCCTCAGCCGGTGCGGTCAGCTCCTCGCCGGGCTCCAGCGCCTCCGTGTCCAGGAAGGCGGTATCGGTGCCGTCCTCCGGCAGGTCCGCGCCGTCTGCGGCGGCTTCGTCTTCGGCAGAAGGGTCTTGGACGGCGTCCTGCAAGTCCGCCAGGACGTCATCAGCAGGCGCTTCATCTGCCGCCGCGTCCTGCACGCCGGGGTCGGGCTGATCGGCCAGCACGCTCACCTGCGGGGCGATGGCGGGGGCATCTTCGCCGGTCCCGGGCTGAGGCACCACGGCGGGCGTTCCGGTCTGGCTCTCGGGGTCCTCCGCCTGGCTGCTGCCGGGGGCAGGGGAGAGGCTGCTGTCTTCTGCCGGCGTTTCCGAAAGGAAGCCGCCGCCACCGAAGACCGCCCAGACTGCGACAGTGGCCATGAACAGCAGCAGGATGGCGGTCAGGATCAGCCCGAGGTAGCGCGGTTTGCCTTTGGTGGCAGGGGCATCCGAGGCGGCCTTGGGCGGTGCGGCAGGTGCCGGGGCAGCCTCGCGCAGCGCAGCAGGCGCGGGGGGTATTTTCGGACCGGGCGCGGCGGTCTCAGCCTGCCCTGCAGGCTTGGCCGCAAGCGCAGCCCCCAGCGGTTTCGCCGCCGCCGGCGCCGGGGCCGTCTGGCGTCCGGCCGCGAGCGGCACCGGGGCTTGCTTGGCCAGCGGCGCGGGGGCCGGTGCCGGGGCAGGCGGGGCAGAGGAGTTTGCGGCAGCGGCGGCCTTGCTCCGGATGCTGGAAAACCCGTTGATGTCCTGCGCAGGCGCGTCCGCGGCCTTGGCGGGCGGCGGGGCAGGCGGCAGGCTGGCCGGTGCCTTTGCTGTCGCAGCTTTCGCCAGGGTCTGTTCCGGAGTGCCGCCTTGCGCCGCGACCGGTTCCGGCGCGGGTGTTTCGGAGGGCTGGGGGGCGTCCGCGTCAGCTTCCGGCTTGGAACTTGCTGTTTGCGGTGCGGGCCGTTGTTGCTCCGCTGGCTGCGCGGCGGGTTCCTTGGTCGGCGCCGGGGTATCATCCTCCGGCTCGGGAGTGCTGTCTTCGGTGCGTTTCGCGGCCGCCGGGTCCGGCAGCTCGGCCGGGCCCGCAACTTTGACCACGCTGCTGTCGGGCTCCACCTCGGTGCCGCGGATCGCGCGGGTGGTGCCAAAGAAGGGCTCGCCCTGGAAACCGCTGTCTTCCGGCGCCGCGACAAAGCTGACCGGGCCGAACCCATGCTCCACCGCAAAAGTCTCTGCCTCGTCCAGCGTTTCCAGCGCGACGGCGGCGATATGGGTGCGGCTGCCGTCGGCGCTGATGTCAAAGGCCAGCTCGTCCACCGCATAGGGCGTTGCCCCTTGCAGCGCGGCCCTTGCGGCGGCAATCCGGTCCTCCGGGGCCAACTCACCGGTCTCGACCGTCAGGTAGCGGATCTGGTCATTTGGCAGGATCAGCTTGCTGAACACGCCCTCCGGCGACAGCCGCAGCGCATCGGCGCGCATCTCCGCCAGCGCGGCGGGCAGATCCTCAGCGTCGAACGGGGTGCTGCCCACGCTCCGCCAGCCGTCGCCGGCGCGATAGAGAAGCGCAATACCATCAGCGGAGAGCGAAAGAGCGAAAGCCGGTTTCATGCCTTGGGTCAAACCATCCAAATCCATACTGCCCGGGGCCGCCCGACGCGCCCGGAGTTTTGCCGCGGACCTTAAAGCAGGAGATTGCCGAGTTAAAGGAAAAGACTTCTGCCGGGGCTTGCGGGCGGCAGTTTGCCGTCCCCATCTAGAAGGCATTCGAAAAAGGAGCTTTTGAGGATGAAAGCAAGGAAACTTCTGGCCGCCGCACTGATGCTGTCGATGAGCGCAGGCGCTGCTGCCGCAAGCGAGGCCGCTGCACCGCGGCAGATCACGGTCAATGGCGAAAGCACGCTGCAGATGGCGCCGGAACTGGCGGCCATCACCCTGGGCGTGACCGAGGAGGCGGAGGAAGCCGCAGCCGCCATGGCGGCAGTCTCCGAGGCGATGGGCGCGGTGATCGCGCGCCTCAAGGAGAGCGGCATTGCCGGCGCGGACATGCAAACCCGGCAGATCGCGATGCACCCGGTCTGGTCGCAGGACCGCTCCTACGACAGTGGCGGCCGACGCGAGATCACCGGCTTCCAGGCCTCGAACACGCTGATGGTGCGGGTGCGGGATCTGGACCGCTTGGGGCCGGTGCTTGATGCGGTGCTGAATGCCGGTGCCAATCGGTTCCAGGGCCTGAGCTTTGGCGTGGAGGACCCGTCAGCGGTCGCCGACCGGATCCGCGGCGAGGCGGTCAAGGATGCCATCCGCAAGGCGCAGCAGCTGGCCGAGGCAGCGGGCATGGAGCTGGGCCCGGTGCGCTCGATCACCGAGCACGGCAGCGGCGGTGGCCGTCCGATGATGGCGATGGAAATGGCCCGCAGCGACGCGATGCCGGTCGAGGCCGGGGAGCTGACTTTCACGCATAACGTCTCGGTGGTGTTCGACATGGCCGTTCCCGGCGGCGCGCAAGCCGAATAGTAAAAAGGCCGGGCAGGACGCCCGGCCTATCTTTTTTGCGGGTGAGCCCTGGGCTTAGCCGCAGGCCTTGGCCAGCGCCTGGTCCAGATCACGGATCAGGTCGTCCGCATCCTCGATGCCGATGGAAACGCGCACCACATTGGGGCTGGCACCCGCCGCTTCCTGCTGCTCCGGCGTCAGTTGCCGGTGGGTGGTGGAGGCCGAGTGGATGATCAGCGAACGGGTGTCGCCGAGGTTGGCGACGTGGCTGAAGATCTCCAGCGAGTCCACCAGCTTGATGCAGGCCTCGTAGCCGCCCTTGACCGCAAAGGTGAACAGCCCGCCGGTACCCTTGGGGTAATGCTGCTGCGCGCGCTCGTAATACGGCGACGACGGCAGGCCGGCATAGGTCACATAGTCGATCCGGTCATCGTTCTCGAGCCATTCAGCCACCTTGCGGGCGTTCTCGCAATGGCGCTGCATCCGCAGGGACAAGGTTTCAACACCCATCAGCGTGTAATGCGCTGCCTGCGGGTTCATCGTCATCCCCAGGTCGCGCAGGCCGATGGCGATGCCGTGGAAGGTATAGGCCAGCGGGCCGAAGGTCTCGTGGAACTTGAGCCCGTGATAGGCGGGCTCCGGCTCGGACAGCGAGGGGAACTTGCCGTTGCCCGACCAGTCGAACTTACCGCTGTCGATCACGCAGCCGCCGGTCACGGTGCCGTTGCCGGTCAGGTACTTGGTGGTCGAATGCACCACCAGCGTCGCGCCCTGCTCGATCGGGCGGCACAGGTAGGGGGTGGCAGAGGTATTGTCAACGATCAGCGGGATGCCGGCGCCATCGGTGATATCGGCCAGCGCCCGGATGTCGGTGACATAGCCGCCCGGGTTGGCGATGGATTCGCAGAACACCGCACGGGTGTTCTCGTCGATCGCCGCCTTCACCGCGTCCAGATCGTCGGTGTCGACGAATTTCGCCGACCAGCCGAAGCGCTTGATGGTCTGGCTGAACTGGGTGACGGTGCCGCCATACAGCCGGGTGGAGGCCACCACATTGCAGCCCGGTCCCATCAGCGGGAACAGCGCCATGATCTGCGCCGCGTGGCCGGAGGAGCAGCAGACCGCGCCAACGCCGCCCTCCAGCGTCGCCAGCCGTTCCTGCAGCACTGCAACCGTGGGGTTGGTCAGGCGCGAGTAGATGAAGCCGACTTCCTGCAGGTTGAACAGCGCCGCGGCGTGCTCGGCATCGCGGAAGACATATGCGGTGGTCTGATAGATCGGCGTCTGCCGCGCGCCGGTGGCCGGGTCCGGCTTGGCGCCGGCGTGGATCTGCAAAGTGTCAAAACCATAGGACGGGGCGTCGGTCATCAGTGGGTCTCCCTGAAAAGGTCTTCTGTTTCGCGCGCACAACAGCATGGCTGGGTGCAGAAGGCAATCGCGGCAATGCCGCAGCGGACGCGGGGCGGGCGGAGTTTTGTTCCGCTGCATGCGGCCGGCAATTGCCGCAAGGCAAGCGGGCTGTATTGCCGTCGGTCTGGGCAGTTGTGGCGGGCAGGGGCGGCCGACTCTGCTCTACTAGGGCTTTCGGGGGGCAACTGCTGGAACAGAAGACGCCATCTTTCGCAAAGGCGACTACCGGCAAGTGGGTCCACTGCCCCTGGTGCGTGTAAAAAAATCTGGAGCAAAGCCAATGCTTTAGCTGAGGTGATGGTGCCCCCACACGGACTCGAACCGCGGACCTACTGATTCATACCACTACGACTTTCGCCGCCACGCACTTGGCGCTTTGTGGTCTGGACTTTCTCTTCGCCATGGCCCTGCGGGGCTGTAGGCGGGTGCCGTCAAGTCTCTACACGTTCAATCCAGGTTGCCCCGGAAAGCTTCGCTCGGGATTGCCAGCAGCCTTACCTGCTCAGGTTTCCCCGAATTTGACACCAGTTCACCTCAACGTTTCCATTGAGGGCTGCAACAATGCCTCGGAATTGGCGCCCGAGGCGACGCTACAAATCAGTTGCTCTACCAGCTGAGCTATAGGGGCACTTTCTCTGCCTCACTGGATGCTCCGGGCGGACCTGATCGGGTTCGGATCCAAGCTTTTCGCATCGTTCAGCGTCAAAAGTTAAAACGCATCCTGGAACATCATAACCAACCGTTCCAAAGGTACGTCTCACTGGTCGCGCTCTCATTAGATTGGATCAAAGTGGTGCGCAACAAAAAAAGTTGGCCGCTGCCGGACTGATCCTATCCCCCTTCATCGGTCACCAAAGCACCATTGATTTCGGGGGGGGCCGAAAGTGACCTTTGTAAAGCCGTGCTTCACTGTGCAGCCTGCCGGGCCGGGCCGGCCCTGGCCTGCCGGTCACCGCCGCGGTGCAACTTCACCAGGCCAGCCAATCGTCTGCCACCCCAATCACGTCTGGTGCGTGGACTTCGTTCACGACGGGCTCGGCAATGGACGGAGCTGCAAGATGCTGACGGTTCTGGACGAATACACCCGCCGGGCGCTCGCAGTAGCGGTCCGCACCAGGATGGGGTCCGAAGAGGTTCTGGAGGTCCTCTGCCGCCTGTTCCAGCGCCACGGAAAGCCCGGGTTCGTCCGCAGCGGCAACGGCCCGGAGTTTGCGTCCCGGGCGGCCCGGGGCTGGCTCGAGAAGGTTGGCGTAACCCCAATCCGGATCAATCCGGGATCACCCTGGAGTGAGCTGAGAACTACACGCCGACTTCGCGGATCAGCGTATCGAGGTAGTCGCGGGTCTCTTTGTCCCAGTCATCGGGATTTTCGCCGTGGGCAATCCGGGCATGGAGGCCCATCAGCTGCCAGACTTCGCCTTTGGTTTCCGCTGTGACGCTGGCAGGACAAGCTTCCATGCCTTCGCAATCACGGCATGCATATGAATAAGCCCTCGTCATGGTTTTCCTCCTTGGAACTATTCGGGAAATCCGTCGTAGTTGCGCATGTCTTCGTTGAACTTGACCCAGTGCAGGCGTTCTTTCAGGAAGACATTCGATTCCGGCACGATGGAGTTGGGATCGTCGAGTGACGCGATTGTAATCGCCACGTCATTCCAGCCTTCCCCCCGGAATGTCAGGGGAGATCCGCAAGTGCCGCAGAAGCCCCGCAAGATACCAGGGGAGGACTCGTATTCGCTGATAGCCCCCTTGGTTACGGCGAAGTTTGCCGGGTCAGACCCGAACCAGGGAACGTAGGCGCCACCCGTTGCGCGACGGCAGTCATCGCAGTGACATACCCCGGAATATGTATGGCGCCCTGTCATCCTGTAGCGGACAGCTCCACACCGGCATCCTCCTTCGTGAAGGGGTTCATTCTCTGCCATCCTTCATTCCTCCTCTGATTTTTTCTTACATCATGACTTGGAGGCGTGCCTGCGCCATTTCATATTATTGACGCAGTGCACAGGAAATGCGACTCAGGAATTTATTCAGAACATAAGATGATCTAACATATGGACTGGCGGTCTCTCCCCTCCCTTAACGCGCTCAGGGCGTTCTCGGTGCTGGCCGAGACCGGCTCCTACACCAAGGCCGGCAAGATGTTGAACGTCACCCATGCCGCCGTCATGCAGCAGGTTAGAGCCTTGGAAGATTTCTTTGGCTCGTCCTTGGCCACTCGTTCAGGCCGTGGCATTTCCCTCACGGATGAGGGCCGGATGCTGGCGCGTGATCTCGAGGCCGGGTTCAGCCGGATCGGTCGTGGGGTCGCATCACTGTCCACCCTTCAGCAGGCCCGCCCCCTGCGTGTCACGATGTCTCCAGTCTTTGCGGTCAAGTGGCTTATGCCGCGGCTGAGTGACTTCCAGTCCCGCCATCCCGACATAACCCTGCTTCTCAATCCCAGCGGCAAGATCGTTGATCTGGACAAGGACGGGATGGATGTGGCGATCCGGTACAGCCGCACTGAGAACTTGCCGAAGAACGCCGATGTTCTCATTGTCCTCGACCTTGCGGTCGTCGGCACGCCCGGCCTTGTGGGCGAGGTCAGCGATTTGGAGCCCGCCGACCTCATGCACTTGCCGTGGCTGATGGAGCTTGGCACCAGCGAAGTGCCTGAGTGGTTTGCGCGTCACGGGGTGAAACCTGACCGTCCGCTTATGATTTCCCAGATGCCGGGAAATCTTATCATGGATACGGTCAAGAGAAGTGATGGGGTTACCTACACCGCCCGCCAATGGGTGCAGGACGAACTTCGATCCGGCGAACTGGCCGAATTGTTCCCGGAGGAAAAGGCCGGGGTGTTCTACATCCACACGCGGAAAGGAGAGCAAAGACGTTCCGTCAGGCTTTTCTCAAAATGGCTTCGAGAGCAGGTTTGACAGCCCCGGCACAAATTGACTCGGCAAAACCCGGCACCGCAAAACAATTCGCTGGTTCCTGCCCGGATGGCCTGTCGTAGCCGGAAATCTCTCAATCAAACCGGTGCAATGTTCCGGAGCAGAGCCATCTGCCTAGTGTTTCCTTGATCAGCTTCCAGTATCTCCGCATGATCCAGTCATGACAATCGAGATAGACAAATGGTTGAACAGTCTCGGGCTGGGTCAGTATGCTGATGCTTTCGCTGAAAATGATGTCGATGCGCGTGTCCTGCCGTTACTGACCAATGACGACCTCAAGGAACTCGGGGTCAGCCTTGGCCATCGCAGAATAATTCTGACAGCCGTGCAGAAGCTGGCCAGCGGACAGCCTTTCTCTCGATCAATCCAGCCAGCGGGCCAGCCGGCCGGTGAAAACGGTCAAGGGCCTGCCGCCCAGGTTCCGCAAAGCGAGGTTCCAGCGGCAAGAAAAACTGTCCCGGCGGGAATTGCTGAGCGGCGCCACTTGACAGTTTTGTTCGCTGATCTGGTTGGCTCGACAGAGCTGACCAACCGGTTTGACCCTGAAGACATGCGGGGGCTTCTGCAAGATTACCAGGATGCCGTCGCAGGCGCCGTGAGCAGGTATGGCGGATACGTTGCGAAGTACCTTGGCGATGGCCTCCTCGTATTTTTCGGCTGGCCGACCGCCTATGAGGATCACGCGATCCGGGCTGTAAAGGCCGGCCTTGAATCTATCCGCCGTGTCAAGGAGCTCAAAACCCCTGACGGCGAGCGTTTATCGGCCAGGTTGGGCATTGCGAGCGGTGACGTTGTGGTCGGTGACACGATTGGCAAAAACACCTACGAAGAGGGGGCCATGACCGGCCCGATCGTCAATCTTGCGGCACGGATCCAAGAGCACGCCAAGCCGGACATGGTTGTCTTGACAGCCGAAGAAACCGAGGCAGCTTTGCATCGGATATTTGAGTTTGCACCTCTCGGGAAAGTCAGCCTGAAAGGATTCGAAGACCCGCGAACCTTGCTTCAGGCGGTATCCGAACGCAGAGCGGAAAGCCGGTTCCGTGCGTCTCATGGAGACGGCAGCGGCAGTGCCATGATTGGCCGGGATTTCGAAAAGGGTATCCTGCTGCACGCGTGGCAAAGAGCTCAGAAAGGCCATGGGGAGGTTGTTCTGCTGGCCGGTGAGGCGGGGATCGGAAAGTCGCGGCTGACCGAAGAATTTCTCGCCGAAACAACCGCATCAGGCCAAGCCGACGTCATAAGACTGAACTGCTCCCCGTATCTTTCCAGCAGCCCGTTCCATCCGGTCACCCACAGAATTTCTCAGGACGCGGGCGTTGAGCCCGGCTTTGATGATGACCAAATCCTGGAACACGTGAGGAAGATGCTGGAAGGCCGCAAAGGGCTGGATTGGGAACAGGTTCTGCCAGTTTTTGCAGCGCTGGTTGCGCCACGAAGCGCCCTCGCCCGGAAGGTGCTCGACATGTCGCCGCAGGAGCAGCGCGACATCACGATTCAAACTTTGATCCACACTGTGCAGGTGCGGTCAAGCGTGCGCCCGGTCATTCTGTGTGTCGAGGACGCGCATTGGATCGACCCTTCCACGCAAGCGCTTTTGGACCGCTTCAAAGCTATTTGCGCCGATCTGCCCTTGATGGTTTTGATCACCCACAGACCCGGCTGGGAACTGGCACGCGACGATGGCGACGCGCATGTTCAAACTCTGCAGCTGCGCCGCTTTGATTCCACCCATGTCTCAAACCTGGTTCGCAATATCACCGGGAAGACGCCCGACGGCGGGCTGATCGCCACGATCATTGAGAAGACGGACGGTATTCCTTTGTTCGTGGAGGAGCTTACGCGGGCGATTGTTGAGGCCGGTGAGCAAGGGCAAGACCATATACCGTCTTCGTTGAAGGGGACGTTGATGGCGCGCCTTGACGCGGTTTCGGCTGACGCCAAACAGGTCGCGCTGACTGCTTCTGTCATCGGCCGTGAATTCGAGCCGAATGTACTTTGTGCGGCAATGGGCATTGCCAATGCCGACCTTCAGGCTCATTTGGAAGAGTTGTCCCGAACAGGATTGATTTTTGAAAGCGGGCACAACCGCGGGCACTTTGTCTTCCGCCATGCTCTCATTCGCGATACGGCCTACCAGTCCATGCTGGGCTCTACCCGCAGACAACAGCATGCGGATGTGGCGCGTGCCCTGATGCAATTGCGGTCTGCGGAGATTGAACGCCGGCCTGAGCTGGCCGCCCGTCATCTGTCAGAAGCTGAAGACTGGCGGGCAGCGTTCGAGAAATGGCAGTCTGCGACTGAAATGGCGCTGGCCCGATCAGCAAGCCAGGAGGCAATGGCCAACGCCGGGGAAACGCTTAAAGCCGCAGAAAAACTTGGATCCGAGACCGGCATTGAGAAGATCAAGGGCATGATCCTGGTGGGACGAAGCCACGATAGCCTGGGCCAGTTGCCAGAGGGGATCGCGATCCTGAAAGAAGCCTCCGACGCAGCCTGGGGTATCTGCAATGTGGAACTCGCTGCCGATGCAGCACATCACTTTGCGGACTCTTGCATGATGTCGGGCGAGCGGCACGGCGTGGCAATCGAGCTTTGCCGTGAAGCGCTGAAGGATCTGCCGCAAAACGACGAAGTTCGCCGGTGCAGATTGATGAGCCAGCTTGCACGCGCGCACATGTTCGTCGGCCAGTTTGCTGAAGGTTCACGGTACGGCCGGCAGGCAATGGAACTGGCCGCCAAACTGGGTGACTACAAATCTCAGTTTTCCGTCATGATGATGCATTTCGGAGCCCCATTTGTCGCCAGAAAAGAAAGCGAGGCGCGCAATTGGCGTGAAAACCTGGATGCGATGCACCGGGTCGCAGAGAAGCTTGGCAGCATTGATCAGGGACGGGACCGGACGCTCAGCTTGTTTGTCGGGGCTGAAATGGCAGACCGTCAATTGATGGATCACTCTCTCGACCTGCTGACCGAGATTTCAAAGAAAGACAACCATCTGCAGCTGTATTGGGTCCAGAAGCACGCGCGCGCCATGGTCGCGATTATGGATGGGGAATTCGAACAGGCTGAACAGCATGCCACCGAAGCGGTGAAAGTCGGCCGGAAGACCCATGGGCGGCATGTGGAAGGTGTCTTTGGCGTTCAGATGTTCACGATCCGGCGCGAGCAAAACCGCCTGCATGAGGTCGCCCCCGTGATCAAGGGGCTGATGACCGAAAGCCCCGAAGACGTGGCCTGGAAACCGGGGTTCGGCCTTATTGCTGCAGAGCTGGGATACAAGGAAGCGGCCGAGCGTATCCTGAATGAAGTCGCGGAAAACGGTTTCGATCTCCCGCCGGACGCAATGTACACAACGACATTGTCCTACCTTGCCGAAATCTGCGTCGCGGTTGAGCACCTGGAGCACGCCCGGACCCTCTACAACTTGCTTGCGCCTTACGAGGACCTGACGATTACCGCCGGAGCAACCACGGTTTGCGCAGGTGCGGCCGCACGGCGCCTTGGCAGTCTGGCAGCATTGCTGAGGGATTGGGACAAGGCCGAGAAGATGTTCCTAAAGTCCATTGATATCGATACGCGCATGAAATCACCGCCGTGGATTGCGCACAGCAAGGCCGCGTATGCATCCGCACTGAGACGCAAGGGCGGCCCAAGCAGTGCCGAGCTGGCGTTTCAACTGGAAGCGGAAGCGTTGGCAACGGCACAGAACTTGAGTATGGTTTCCCTTAGGTCAAAGCTCGAAGGATTAACCAGTTAAAGTCTAAAAAGTGCTTAGGGGGAGCTTATGCCAAGGTACATTATCGAAAGAAATTTTGCCGAACAGCTGAATGTCAGCGACGATGACAAAATTCACATAAAAGAGATAAACGATGAAATCGGTATCGAGTGGATTTTTTCATTCCTCAGCGCAGATAAGCGCAAGACATACTGCCTGTACGAAGCCCCCGACGAGGAAAGCCTGCGAAGGGCGGCGGAGCGCCTGAACATTCCTGCCGATGTGATAACCCCCGTGGACCGGATCGATCCGGGAATATTTGCCTGACGACTGCATGGCCTATTGCTAGGCCAAAAGTCCGGTGAGGCCGGCGTCACCTGTGCGGCCGGGGCCAGTATGTTTCCCCTGCGGATCTTGCCGGCCGTGATGCCACGGCACCATTCACACTCGCGCGCGTCCTTTCCCAGTGCCGGCTGCTTCGAACTCCCGCGGCCTCGGACCATCTGAAGGCACAGGCCCCAATGAAGAGCGTCAATGGCTTTCAGTGAACGGGCGTAATTCGTCATTTGCCACGCCTGTGCTATCATTCAAGCTGATCAGAGAATCTTGAGCCGACCAGTGCTTTGGCTGCCTGCCGCTCATTTTCTTAGCCTGTGATGCCGCTGGCCGCCTCCGAAACTAGCCTGCGAACCCAAAACGCAGGTCATTCAGGGAGGGAACTATGTCTGCGAAAACTCCAAGCGAACTCGGTGACCTGATCCGCGGAGACGTGATCGTCGAAAGCGACGCCGACTATGAAGAGGCGCGCAAGGTTCACAACGGTATGATCGACAAGAGGCCCGCCGTTATCGTGCGGGCGATGAATGCCGGCGACGTTATGACGACCGTCAATTTCGCCCGCGACAACGGTCACGCCCTGTCGGTTCGCGGCGGTGGCCATAGCGGACCCGGTTTCGGCACAAATGATGGCGGAGTCGTTCTGGATCTGTCGAAGATGCGCGGTGTTCGCGTCGACCCTAACGCCAGGACCGCCAGGGCTGAGGGCGGCACGACCTGGGGCGATTTCAATACGGCTACACATGCCTTCGGCCTCGCGACCACTGGCGGTGTGATCTCCACCACCGGGATCGCCGGGCTGACGCTTGGCGGTGGCATCGGCTATCTGTCGCGCGGGCACGGTCTGTCGCTCGACAACCTGATTTCAGCAGATATCGTGACCGCCGATGGCAACATGCTCATTGCGAACGAAAGCGAGAATGCCGATGTTTTCTGGGCGATCCGAGGGGGCGGCGGGAACTTCGGTGTCGTCACCTCGTTCGAGTATCAGCTTCAGCCAGTGGATACGGTTTACTGGGGCCCGATGTTCTACGAGATCCAAGAAACCGAAACGATCTTCAAATTCTACCGCGACTACATCAAGGACGCCCCCCGCGAGATGGGCGCCTTCCCGGCCTTCCAGATCGCGCCGCCGTTGCCCTTCATCCCCGAAGACCGGCACGGAGATATGTTCTGCGCTATCGTTGCCTGTTGGTCCGGGGACCCCGCCCAGGGCGAGCGGCAGTTCAAGGCTTTCCACGATGTTGCTGAGGTAAAGGCCGAGATGGTCGGACCCGTTCCTTACCCCGCCATCAACGCCGCCTTCGACGGGCTGTTCCCGCCGGGCATCCGGCAATACTGGAAGGGGAATTTCGTGAAGGAGCTGACCGACGAGGCGATTGCCGCCCACGTTCAGCACGGCCCGGATGCGCCGACAGTCAGCTCGACGATGCATCTCTATCCGATCAATGGGGCCTGCCAGGAGGTCGATGCCGGCGCTACGGCTTTCGGACACCGGGATGCGAACTTCTCGATGGTTATTCTGGCAGCGTCGGAGGATCCGGCGCACGACGCGGCACATAAGAAGTGGGTGCGCGATTACTCCGGCGCGGTGGCGCCATATTCCGAACCGGGCGGATACATCAACTTCATGGACGATGATGACGGCGGCCGTGTGCGGGAAAACTTCGGCGGCAACTACGAGCGCCTGCTGGAGATCAAGCGCCGTTACGACCCGGACAACCTGTTCCGGAACAACCAGAACATTGCGCCGTAACAGCACTGCCGCCGCAGCAGTCACGGCGTCCTATCGTCAGGGGCCGCCTTTTAAGGTTCTTGCGGCAAAAGTGTGCGGGCCAACTGAACTTTATTTTGTGTTGAACGTCAGCTTTTCACATCATGAAGTGGGAACTGAACACATGCCGCAAGTACACATCTCACGCCGAAAGGGCCGGAACCCTATGTCCGCTCAGGGCTGATTGGGTCATGGAGCCCAGAGCGGACATCCCTAACGCATAGCTTTCAACTCCAAAGCCTTTTCAGTTGTCCAAACACCTTCAGCTCCGCCCCAATGCCCGCTTCTTACCTCATGTACGCGTACAGACGTGTTGTCTTGCATCGTTTTGCCGGCAACTTTCCCGAACGCTTTGGCTGTCTCGCTGATGAGCTGTGCTTTTTCATCGTCCGAGAAGACACCTTCTAATACGTGAATGTCGATAAGAGGCATGGATTTCACTCCTTGGTTGGCATGTCAGGTATTATTACATTCAACACGCAGCTCTCCGGGGGCATAATGTGTATTCGGGAGCTGGCGGGGCGGCTGGCTGACAGCCGCCGGACGCAGGCAGGCTGCACGCCGCGGCGGGTGCCGGGTTTGACCAGGCCGCCGGGCCGGGTAACGTCTGGGCCGGGAGCCCGCAAAAACAGGTCAATTCATGCAGGTCATCATCCACTGCGGGGCGCATGCCACTGAGGAAGACCTGCTGCTGAAGGCGCTGTTGAAGAATGCCGGCGCCCTGTCGGAACGGGGCACGGCGGTGCCGGGGCCCGGCAGATACCGCAGGCTGCTGATGGAGTGCCTGGCCGCGCTGAAGACCGGCACTGCCGCCAAGGAGGCGCCCGACGTCCTGTGGGACGCCATTCTGGACGGCAGCCAGGCAAGCCGGGTGGTTCTTTCCAGCCCGCAGTTTCTCGGCGCGCCGCAGCATGTGCTGGAGGGCTCCCGCCTGTACCCGGAGGCGGAACGGCGGCTGCTGGCGCTGCAGCAGCTGTTTCCCCGGGATCAGCTCGAGGTTTTCCTGGCGCTGCGCAATCCGGCAACGTTTTTGCCGGCGCTGTCAGCCGGGGCCGGCGGTCCGGACGTGCAGGCTGCCCTGGGGACCTGCGATCCCCGGCACCTGCGCTGGTCCGGGCTGCTGGGCCGGATACGGCAGGCGGTGCCGGACGTGCCGGTCACCGTCTGGTGCTACGAGGATCTGCCGATGACCTGGGCGCAGGTGCTGCGCGCGCTGGGCGGGATGGCTGCCGCCGCGCCGGTCAAGGGTGGTCTGGATCTGCTGGCGGCGCTGATGCAGCCTGCCGGGATGGCGCGCCTGCGCGCCTACCTGGCGGCGCATCCCGGCATGGCGGAGGGGCACAGGCGCCGGATCTATGCCGCCTTCCTCGGCAAATACGCCCACCCGGACGCGCTGGAGGAGGAGCTGGACCTGCCCGGCTGGACCGTGGCGCTGGTGGAGGAATTGAGCGATCTTTACGAAGAAGACCTCGGAGCTATTCAAAAGATCCCCGGCGTCAGCCTGATTGCCCCGTAGCCCGCGGCCAGGCAGCGTGCGGTGCGGGCCGGGGCGGCACCCGGCGCCGGGTCACTGCAGGGGCTGGCCGTTGCGGCCGAAGGTCAGGCTCTCGGTGCTGAGGTCGTCATAGGTGACTTCAACCGCGACCTGCTGGATCGAGCCCAGTGGGTAGCTGCGGTAGGGCAGGCCGTCCTCTTCCTTGATCATGTTGGGAAAACCCTCGTCCAGATGGCAATCCGGCAGCGGCCAGATTTCCGGCGCATTGCCGTTCACCCCCAGCTTGACCTGCGCCAGGCCGCAGCGCCAGGACCACAGGTGGGTCACGTAAAGCAGGTCCTGGCCGTTAAACTCGCGCACATGGATCCAGTTGCCGCGGGTTGCCGCCAGGATCGGCTTCACTTCGGTTGCGGTGGTAAAGCGGCCGGTGGCCTCTTGCGGCTCTGCCGCCAGTGCGGTTCCGGCCGGCGCGGGCGCGGACACTGCCGCAGCCTCCGGTGTGCTGCTCTCCGCACCCGGCTGCGCCGAGGCCGCGATGATCGCCAGGATCACATCAATCATGTTCTCTCTCCAACTGAGACGCCCCTTCAAGTCACAGGGCCGCGCGAATTGCCCGGCGGCCTGTTGCACGGCATCCTGCCGGCTTGTAGCTACCATAGCAGGCAGTTCTGCCTGCGGCCTTAACAGGCAGTCCTAACCGCCCGGCAGAGACGGAAAACGGGGAAAACAATGGCAAATGCCCCCTTCAACGTAATGATCGTCGGCCAGGCGGGCCGGCTGCAGTATGAGGCAGTGCTGTTTGCGGCCTCGCTGCGCCGCTGTTCCCCCGGGTTTTCCGGCCGCCTGTTTGTCGCGGTGCCGCAGCCGGGGCCGTTGTGGGACAAGGACCCAAGCATCCGCAACCGGGACGTCCTGCAGGCGCTGGCGGATCTGGGGGCGGAGATCCTGCCGTTCGAAAGCAAGGTGTTCGGCGCCGCATACCCCTATGGCAACAAGATCGAGGCGCTGCAGGCCCTGCCAAAGGGCGAGCCGTTTGTGTTCTTCGACACCGACACGCTGATCACCGGCGAGCTGGCGGACGTGCCCTTTGACTTCTCCCGCCCCTCGGCGTCCCTGCGGGTGGAGGGCACCTGGCCCAAGCCGACCCTCTACGGGCCCGGCTATGCGGGCATCTGGCAGTCTCTCTATACCCGCTTCGGCCTCGATTTCCTGGCCAGCCTCGACCTCAGCCAGCCGGATGAGTTCTGGAAGCGGTATCTCTATTTCAACGCGGGCTTCTTTTACGGCGCCTGCCCGCGGGCCTTTGGCAAGCGCTTCCTGGTCTATGCGCAATCGGTCAGGAACGACCCGCCGCCGGAACTGGCGGGGCAGTCATTGGACCCCTGGCTGGACCAGATCGTGCTTCCGCTGGTGATCCATTCCTTCGGCGGCGGCCGCGATGCGCTGCCTCCCGGCTACCTGGATGGGGAGACCAGCTGCCACTACCGGCTGTTCCCGCTGCTCTATGCGCGCGAAAGCGACCGGGTGGTGGACCTGCTGCACGAGATCGCCGCACCGAACCGGATCAAGAAGGTTCTGAAAACCTATGAGCCGATCAAGCGCATGGTCTACCAGGGCCGCGGCGAAAAGGTACGGGCGCTGTTTGACCGGGAAAACCTGCCGCGGCGCGAGCAGGCGATCCGCAACCGGATCAAGAAAGAAGGCTTCTGGATGCGCTGAGCCGGGTCAGCATTGGGCCGCACGTTCGATGCTGCGGGCAAATTGCAGCAGCCGCGCATCCGATCCCTTTGGCCCGGTGATATGCAGCCCCACGGGCATCCCGTCCGCCGAAGCGCCGAAGGGGATCGAAATTGAGGGCAGCTCCATCGGCGGCGTCAGCGTCACCGTGCGCCAGTCCTCGGGCAGTTCGCTGTCGCGCAGATCCGCAGAGAACGGCATCCCCGTCGCCGTGGGCCACAGGGCAAAATCATAGCGGTCAAAGAAGGCGGCAACATCCGCCCAGACCCGGGCGCGGGTGTTCTGATAGGCCACCAGCTCCGCCAGGCTGCGCCCCTCCGCCTGGGCGCAGGCGGTGCGGAAGCTTTCGCCCGCCAGCGCCATGTCCGGCTGCAGCGCGGCGCGGATCTGCAGCGCGCACTGGCCGCGGGTGATATCGCCATGCGCCAGCAGCGGGTCCAGCGCCGGGGCGTCTTCCGCCACCTGCCAGCCCAGCTCCCGGCACAGGGTTTCGACCGGTGCAATCGCCGCCTGCACCGAGGGCTCCACACTGGCCCCGAAGGGCGACAGCGACAGGGCAATCCGGCCAGAGCGCTGGGCGGGGGGCTCTTCCAGATCCGCCAGCCGCGGCACGTCCTGCCAGAAGCCCAGCGGCTGGCTCGGGGCATTGCCCTGCATCACCTCCAGCATCAGCACCAGATCCCGCACCGTCCGCGCCATCGGCCCCGGCACCGACAGCCCGTCAAAGGGCGCCGGGTTCGGCTCGTAGGCGATCAGCCCGGAGGTGGGGCGCATCCCCACCACGCCGCACCAGGCCGCAGGCGTGCGGGTGCTGCCGCCCAGGTCCGAGCCATCGGCCAGCGCCACCATGTTTGCCGCCAGCGCCGCCGCCGCGCCGCCGGAACTGCCGGCCACAGTCTTTTCCGGGTTCAGCGGGTTGCGGGTGGTCCCGGCCACCAGGTTGCTGGTCTGGCCGGAAAAGGTGAATTCCGGCGTGTTGCTCTTGCCGGTGATCACTGCGCCCGCCGCCCGCAGCCGCGCCACATGCAGCGCGTCATAATCCGGCACATGGGTTTCAAAGCTCCGCGACCCCCAGGTGGTGCGAAGCCCCTTGGTCTCAATACAGTCCTTGATGGCCAAGGGCAGCCCGTGCAGCGGCCCGGCAAAATCTCCGCCAGCGGCCATCGCATCCAATTCCGCCGCCCGCGCCTCTGCCGCGTCCCAGTCCAGAGTGACAAAGGCATTGACCGTGGCCTCCCGCGCCTCTGTCTGCGCCTTATGCGCCGCCAGCACCTCGCAGGCGCTCAAGTCCCGCGTGCGCAGCCTGGCCGCCATCTGTTCGGCGCTGAGCGCGGTGATATCGGTCATGCGGCAGGTCTCCCGGACTTTGGCGTTAAGGCTGCCGGGACACTAGGGAGACGCGCCCGCAGGCTCCGTCCTGAAACCGGCCTCAAAACCGTCTGCCAGCGACCTTGCCCGCCTCAGCGGCGCAGCCAGCGGTGCACCGCGTCCTTGCCGTGGCGGCAGGCTTCCTGCAGGCTGGCCCCCCGCGCCAAGTGGCAAGCGATGGCCGTGGCCAGGCTGCACCCGGTGCCGCGCCTCGATACCGCCAGCCGCGGCGCGGCAAAGGGGACAGGCGCGTGATCCGCGGTAAAAAGTAGGTCAATGCTCTCCGCCCCGGTGCCATGGCCGCCCTTGACCAGCACCGCCTGCACCCCCTGCGCCAGCAGCGCCGCAGCCTGCGCTTCCGTGCCGCCCCGCACCCCGGACAGCACCTCCAGCTCCGCCAGGTTCGGCGTGACCAGCGCCGCCCGCCGCAGCAGCGCGCCAAAGCCATCCGCCTCCATCAGCGTGCCGCCGGAACTTGCCTTCAGCACCGGGTCCAGCACGATGGGCAGGCCGGCAGGCAGGGCGGCCTCCACCGCTTCCGCCGCCGCAGCCGAGCCAAGCATCCCGATCTTCACCGCCCCGGGCAGGGGAGGTGTTGCCAAGGCAGCGCGCGCCTGGTCCGCAACACCCTGAGGCGGGCAAGAGTGAACGGCCAGAACCGCCTCGTTGGTCTGCACGGTCACGGCCGTTACCACCGGGCGCACGAAGACACCCAGCTCCGCCGCCATAGCCGTATCGCGGGTGAGCCCCGCGCCGCCGCTGCTGTCGGTGCCGCCAATGGCCAGGATCCAGGTCATCCACCATCCCCGGCTGCCAGCAGCGCAAGATCGTTGAAACCGGCCTGCCGCAGGTCCTGCGCCGCGCCCCAGGCCCGCAGCCCGGTGCGGCAGCACAGTACGATCCGCCCCTCGCGCGGCAGGTCCGCTGCCAGCAGATCCGCACGGGTTATCCGGCGCGCCTGCGGCGCAGGCAGGCGCGGGGCCTCGGCGGCATCGCGCAGCTCGATCACCGTATCCTCCGGGGTGATATGTGACGCCGCGATGAAGGGCAGGGCATCCTCCGGCTCCCCGGCGCCGTCAAAGCGGAAGCTGCTGACCTGCAGGTCCTGAAGCCGGAAAATAAACAGCTGTCCCCGCGGGGACGGCTGGTGATTGAGCAGCGCCTTCAAGGCAAGCTGCGCCTGCAATGCGCCGATCATGCCCACGGCCGGCCCCATCACGCCAGCGGTTGCACAGGTCGCGGCCTGCGCCGGCAGATCCGGGAACACCGCGCGCAAGGACGGCCCGCCGCCGCAGAAGCCGCCGGCATACCCGGACTGCCCCAGCGCCGAGGCGGAGATCAGCGTCTTGCCTTGCCGCAGGCACTCGTCCGAGAGGACGTAGGACACCGCGAAGCTGTCCGCTGCATCCACCACCAGACCGGCATCGGCGACCAGCGCGGCGGCATTGGCCGCGTCCAGCGGCTGGACCAGCGCCGTCACCTCCAGTTCCGGATTCGCGGCCAGAAGGTGCCTCCGGGCGGCCTCCGCCTTGGGCCGGCCAAGGTCGGCCATGGAATAAAGCACCTGCCGGTGCAGGTTGCTCTCTTCCACCACGTCGCCGTCCATCACGGTGATCCGGCCCACGCCGGCCCCGCCCAAGTACTGCAGCACCGGGCAGCCCAGGCCCCCGGCGCCGACCACCAGCACGTGGGCGCGGGCCAGCCGGTCCTGACCCTCCGCGCCCACCTCCGGCAGGATCATCTGGCGCGCGTAGCGGCTCATGCCGGCTCCTTGACGCGGCAGGCCTCCACCCACTCCCGGGTACGCGCCTCGGGGTCCTCCGCTAGCTGGATATCAGTCACCACCGAGGCGCTGTCGGCACCGGCGGCAAAGACCCCGGGCAGCCGCTCCGGCGTCAGCCCGCCAATCGCGACCAAAGGCGTCTCTCCCGCCATCTGCTTCCAGCGCGTCACACGCTCCAGCCCCTGCGGCCCCCACTTCATCTTCTTCAGCAGCGTCGGATAAACCGGCCCCAGCGCCACATAAGCCGGATCAAGGGACAACGCCCGCTCCAGCTCAGCCTCGTCATGGGTCGACAGCCCAAAGCGCACCCCCCTTCGGCGCAGCGCGGCAAAGTCGGCGGTGTCCATGTCCTCCTGTCCCAGGTGCACAAAGCCGCAGTTCAGGTCCAAGGCCGCCTGCCAATAATCATTCACCACCAGCTGCGCGCCATGCACCGCGCAAAAGTCGCGGGCGCGGGCAATCTGGCGGCGGACTTCGGCGTCCGGCTCATCCTTGAGGCGCAGCTGCACCAGCCTGGCCCCATGCGGCACCAGCAACTCCAGCCGGCCGACATGGCCCGCGATCAAGTAGAAACGGTCCATCATGCAAACTCCGCCAGTCCCAGAACCGGGGTCGAAGGCACCGCCATGTCGCGCCGCTCCATCGGGTCGGCCTCATATCCCGCACGCCCGGCTTCAATGGCCAGCGCCATCGCGCGCGCCATGCCTGCCGGATCGCCAGCCTTGGCCACCGCGGTGTTCAGCAGCACCGCATCCACGCCCAGCTCCATCGCCTGTGCCGCGTCCGAGGGCCGCCCGATGCCGGCATCCACGATCAGCGGCACATCCGGGAAATGCGCTCGCATCGCCCGCAAGCCATCGGGGTTGCGCAATCCCTGGCCGGAGCCGATTGGCGCGCCCCAAGGCATCAGCACCTCGCAGCCCGCCTCCAGCAGCTTCTCCCCCACCACCAGATCATCGGTGGTATAGGGGAAGACCTGAAACCCCTCGCTGCTCAGCACCCGCGCCGCCTCTACCAGCCCGAACACATCCGGCTGCAGCGTGTCTGAATGGCCGATCACCTCCAGTTTGATCCAGGGCGTTCCGAACAGCTCCCGCGCCATACGGGCGGTGGTCACCGCCTCCTGCACCGAATGGCAGCCCGCCGTGTTGGGCAGGATCCGGCAGCCGGTCTCCCGCAGGCTCTCCCAGAACCCGGCGCCGGAGCCATCGGCGGTCTCGCGGCGCAAGGACACGGTGATGATCTCCGTGCCGCTGGAGTGCACCGCCTCCGCCAGAACCGCGGGCGAGGGGTATTGCGCCGTGCCCAGCAGCAGCGGCGAGGCGATCTCTGTTCCGTAGACTTTCATCTCATCCTCCCTGCATCGGGGCCAGCACTTCCAGCCGGTCGCCCTCGGACAGCTGCACCTCCTCCCGCTTGCCGCGGGCCACAAAGGTGCCGTTCAAAGCGGTGGCAACGGCCGAGCAGACAAAGCCCAGCTCGTGCAAAGCCGTCTTCAGATCGGTTGCGGATACGTCACGCGGTTCGGCGTTCACGATGATCTTCATCTGATGTCTCCTGTAGCAGGCGGCGGGCCGCGGCTTCGGCCATCGCGGGCGCAAGCAGAAAGCCGTGCCGGTAAAGCCCATTGAGAAAAAGCGTGCCGTCCTGTTCGGTCAGCCGCGGCAGGTTGTCGGGGAAGGCAGGGCGCAGCCCCGCGCCGGTCTCCACCACGCTGGCCTCCGCAAAACCCGGGTGCAGGGCAAAGGCAGCACTCAGCAGTTCACTGAGCGAGCGCAGGGTGATGGCACGGTCCGAGCTGCTCTCGATCATTGTGCCGCCGATCATGAAATACCCGTCACCGCGGGGAACGAGGTACAGCGGCATCCGCGGGTGCAGCAGGCGCAGGGTGCGGATGATCTCCACCTCCGGGCAGTGCAGGATCGCCATCTCGCCGCGCACCGGGCGCAGGCCTGGCAGCGGAGCTGCCATGCCGGTGCAATCCAGCGTGACGCGGGCGGGGGCGGGGGCGCCATAGCGGATCTCCACCCCCAGTTCCTGCACCTTCGCAGTCAGGTCGCGCAACGCGCGCCGCGGGTCCAGATGCGCCTCCTGCTCAAAGAAAAGCCCTTGCGCAAACCGTCCCGCCAGCGCCGGTTCCAGCTCCGCAATCTCCGCCCCGTCCACGCCCCTGAAGCCGCGGGTGCGGCGGGCAAAGCGGGTGAGCTCCGCCCGGTCGCGGGCAGGCGCCACCACCAGCGTGCCGCGCCTGTGGACCGGTGTGATCCTGGCCCACCAGCCGAAGGCGCGGCTGCCGAGGGTGATCACCTCCTCCTCGGCGCTTTCGCGTTCGCACCAGGGCGCCAGCATGCCGCCCGCAAAGCGCGCGACGCTGCTGTCCCCTGGGGTCTCACCCCGCTCATAGACGGTGACCGCCGCCCCGCGCTGCGCCAGTTCATAGGCGCAGGCGAGGCCGGCAAGGCCCGCACCGGCGATGGTGATCATTCCGCGGGCTCCGCAGACTCGGCGGCAGGCACATAGAGCTCGCCGCCCTCCCGGAACTTGGCGGCCATCGCCTCCATACCCTCTTTCTGCGCCTCGGAGCGGATGTCGTGCGAAATCCGCATGGAGCAGAACTTCGGCCCGCACATCGAGCAAAAATGCGCCACCTTGTGCGCCTGTTTCGGCAGGGTCTGGTCGTGGAACTCCCGCGCGGTATCCGGGTCCAGCGACAGGTTGAACTGATCCTCCCAGCGGAACTCGAACCGCGCACGGCTCAGCGCATCGTCGCGGCGCTGGGCGCCCGGCAGGCCCTTGGCGAGGTCGGCAGCATGGGCCGCGATCTTGTAGGTGATCACCCCGGTCTTCACGTCGTCGCGGTCGGGCAGGCCCAGATGCTCCTTTGGCGTCACGTAGCACAGCATCGCGCAGCCGAACCAGCCGATCATCGCCGCCCCGATACCGCTGGTGATATGGTCATAGCCCGGCGCGATGTCGGTGGTCAGCGGCCCCAGCGTATAGAAGGGCGCCTCGCGGCAGCACTCCAGCTGCTTGTCCATGTTCTCCTTGATCTTGTGCATGGCGACATGGCCCGGCCCTTCGATCATCACCTGGCAGTCCTTGGCCCAAGCGATTTTGGTCAGCTCGCCGAGGGTTTCCAGCTCGGCAAACTGCGCCTCGTCATTGGCGTCCGCGATGGAGCCGGGGCGCAAGCCATCGCCCAAGCTGAAGCTCACGTCATACTGGCGGCAGATGTCGCAGATTTCCTCGAAGTGCTTATAGAGGAAGCTTTCCTTGTGGTGATGCAGGCACCACTTCGCCATGATCGAGCCGCCGCGCGACACGATCCCTGTCACCCGGTTCACCGTCATCGGCACCATATGCAGCCGCACGCCCGCGTGGATAGTGAAGTAATCCACCCCCTGTTCCGCCTGCTCGATCAGCGTGTCGCGGAACACTTCCCAGGTCAGGTCCTCGGCGATGCCATTCACCTTCTCCAGCGCCTGGTAGATCGGCACGGTGCCGATCGGGACCGGCGAGTTGCGCACGATCCATTCACGGGTGTTGTGAATGTTGCGGCCTGTGGATAGGTCCATCACCGTGTCGGCGCCCCAGCGGATCGCCCAGACCAGCTTGTCGACCTCTTCCTCCATCGAGGAGGTGACAGCAGAGGTGCCCATATTGGCGTTGATCTTCACCTTGAAATTGCGGCCGATGATCATCGGCTCGATTTCCGGGTGGTTGATGTTGGCGGGGATGATGGCGCGGCCTGCGGCGATCTCCTGGCGCACGAATTCCGGGGTCACGTAGTCGGGGATGTTGGCGCCGAAATCATTGCCGTCGCGCTTGGCGTGGCACGGCGACAGCTCGCGCAGCTGATTTTCGCGGATAGCCACGAATTCCATCTCCGGCGTGATGATGCCCGCACGGGCATAGGCCAGCTGGGTCGGGGCCTTGCCGTCCTTGCCGCGCAGCGGGGCGGGCTTCACCGGGAACTCCGGCGTCAGCCGGTCGCCCTCGACAAACCCGTTGTCCTCGGGCTTCACGTCGCGGCCCTGATAGCTCTCGACGTCGCCGCGCGCTTCGATCCATTGGCGGCGCAGGGCGGGCAGGCCCTCACGGATGTCGGTCAGCACCTCCGGGTCGGTATAGGGGCCGGAGCTGTCATAGACCGGCAGCGGCGCCTCGCCCGCGGTGGGGTGGGTGGAGATTTCGCGCATCGGCACGCGGATGTCCTGGTGGACCTCGCCGCTGACGTAGATCTTGCGCGATGCGGGCAATGCGCCCGTTGTGATTTTCGGATTGGGGACGTTCATCTGGTGTTCCTCCGGGCCTTCGGTTCAAAAACACCAGTCGAGCCGGGACGGAGGAAAACGGGCAGGGGGGGTGTACAGCCGGTGTACGGCCGGTGCACGCATGCTGCCTGCTCAGAACACGGGTTGCCGCCGGGGCGCCGCGCCATGCTCCTAGCTTCCTACGCCAGTATCAACTGGGTCAGGTTCAAAGGGTCGCGCCGCCGGTCCGGGCTGCCCCGCACCATGACGCCTCTCAGTCCCTTGGGCGGGACTCCCCTGCGTGCCAATAGGGCTAGGGGAGGTGCGGGGTTCCCGTCAACCGGAATCTTTGTAGATTATTTTTTGGCATTAGTATCAGCGCGATACTGGCCTTATGGGCGCGAATTCGGGGCAAATCGCTGCAGCGCAGCTTTGATGCTTGATCGGCGCCCTCAAAATTATCTATAAAAACCGGAAACGCCATCCGCGCATGGCCAACAGGTATAGAGAACAGGAGACAGCATGCTGGACGCTGCACCCATCCGCACCGACTGGACCCGCGAGGAAGCGGAAGCGATTTACAACAAGCCTTTCATGGACTTGCTGTTTCAGGCGCACACCGTGCACCGGCAGTATTTCGACCCCAACCAAGTGCAGAAATCCAAGCTGCTGAGCATCAAGACCGGCGGCTGCGCCGAGGACTGCGCCTATTGCTCCCAGTCGGCGCGCAACGGCGCGCAGCTCTCGGCCTCCAAGCTGATCGAGGTGCAGCGGGTGATCGCCGAGGCCAAGAAAGCCAAGGAAGGCGGCGCGACGCGCTACTGCATGGGCGCCGCCTGGCGCTCGCCCAAGGACCGCGACATGGCGGCGCTGGAGGCGATGGTGCAGGGGGTCAAGGACCTGGGCATGGAAACCTGCATGACCCTGGGCATGCTGGACGAGGAACAGGTGTTCCGCCTGCGCGATGCGGGTCTCGATTATTACAACCACAACATCGACACGTCTGAGCGCTACTACTCCGAGATCATCACCACCCGCACCTTTGCCGACCGTATCGACACCCTGAACCGGGTGCGCGAGGCGGGCATCAAGGTCTGCTCCGGCGGCATCGTCGGCATGGGGGAAAAGCAGCTCGACCGCATCGACATGATGCTGGCGCTGGCGACGCTGGAGGTGCACCCGGATTCGGTGCCGGTCAACATGCTGATCCCGATCGCCGACACGCCGCTGGCCAATGTCGAGAAGCTGGACCCGATCGAATTCGTCCGCTCCGTGGCGCTGGCCCGCATCCTGATGCCGAAATCGCATGTGCGCCTGTCGGCAGGCCGCACCGACATGTCGGACGAAATGCAGGCGATGTGCTTCTTTGCCGGTGCCAACTCGATCTTTGTGGGTGACACGCTGCTGACCGCGGACAACCCCGAAGAGGACAAGGACCAGCAGCTGTTCGACCGTCTGGGCATCACCGCGATGGCGGCAGGCTGCGACGGCAGCCGCTGATGGCGGGCGCCTTCCCGAGGCATGAGAAATCGCTGGAAGCGCTGCGCACGCGCGGACGCTACCGGCAGCTGATGCCGCGGGACGGGCATGACTTTGCCTCCAACGACTACCTCGGGCTGGCGGGCAGCGACGTGCTGCGTGCCGCCGCCGCTGACGCGCTGGCGCGCGGCGTGCCGGTGGGGGCAGGGGGCTCGCGCCTCTTGCGCGGCAATGACGCGGAGCATCAGCTGCTGGAGGCGGAGGCCGCGGACTTCTTCGGCACCGAGGCGGCGCTGTTCATGGGCGGCGGTTTCAACGCTAACCAGGCGATTTTCTCCACTCTGCCGCAGCAGGGCGATCTGGTGCTGTATGACGCGCTGATTCACGCCAGCACCCATGACGGGATGCGGCTGGGCCGGGCAGAGACGCGCAGCTTTGCCCACAGCGATGTGGAGGATGCAGCCCGGGTGCTGAAAGCTTGGCGTGCTGAGGGCGGCGATGGCCAGGTCTGGATCGCGGTTGAGGCGGTCTATTCCATGGACGGCGACCTTGCCCCGCTGGACGCATTGATGGCCCTGGCCGATGCCGAGGGCGCGGTGCTGGTCGTGGATGAGGCGCATTCCTCGGGCGTGTTCGGCGATCTGGGCCGCGGGCTGGCACATGAAATTGCCCACCGTCCCAACGTCCTTTCCTTACACACCTGCGGCAAGGCGCTGGGCGCCTCGGGCGCGCTGATCTGCGGTCAGCGGGTGCTGATCGAGACGCTGATCAACAAGGCGCGCGGCTTCATCTTTGCGACCGCGCCGTCACCCTTGAATGCGGCGCTGGTGCGGGCGGCCTTGCAGGAACTTCAGCAGAACCCGGGCCGCCGCGAACAGGCGTGGCAGGGAATTACCCATGCCCAGGGCGAGGCCAAGCGTCTGTGCGGGCTGGAAGGGTTCCAAAGCCAGATCCTGCCGGTGGTGATCGGCGACGACAAGCGCACCATGGCGCTGGCTGCGCGGATGCAAGGCCACGGCTACGACATCCGCGGCATCCGCCCGCCGACTGTGCCGCGCGGCACTTCGCGGCTGCGGCTGTCGATCACGCTGAACACGGGGGCGGGGATCATCACCCAGATGTTCGAAGACCTCGTCCGGGAAATGGAGACAACCCCATGAGCGCGCTGATCGTCACCGGAACCGATACCGGCATCGGCAAGACCGTCTTCTCGGCCGGCCTGGTGCAGGCGCTGGGCGCCACCTATTGGAAGCCGGTGCAATCCGGGCTGGAGGAGGAGACCGACAGCCAGATCGTTTCGCGCTTGTCGGGCCGCCCGGCGCTGCCCGAGGGCTACTTGCTGCAGCTGCCCGCCTCGCCGCATCTGTCGGCGGAAGCCGAGGGCGCGGAGATCGACCCGGACGCGCTGTCTTTGCCTGAGGTGGACGGCGTGCTGGTGGCAGAAGGGGCAGGCGGTCTGATGGTGCCGCTGAACCGCAAGGTGCTGTACCTCGACCTGTTCGCCCGCTGGGGCGCGCCGGTGATCCTCTGCGCGCGGACGCAGCTGGGCACGATCAACCACACATTGCTGTCTCTGAAGGCGCTGCGGGATGCGGGGTGTTCAGTTGTGGGCGTGGCCTTCATCGGCGACGCGGAACCGGCGGTGGAGGAAACCATCTGCCAGTTCGGCCAGGTGGCGCATCTGGGCCGTCTGCCGGTCCTTGGTGAACTGACCTCTGACGCCTTGGCCGTGGCGTTTCAAGCCAGCATCCGGGTCGATCTGATCAAGGAGGCCTTGGCATGAGTGCCGCAGACCTCTCCCAGCTGGAATTCGATCAGCAGCACCTCTGGCATCCCTACACCAATGTTGCCAAACCCGGCCCGACATTCGTGGTGAAGGAAAGCGAGGGCGTGCACATCACGCTGGCGGACGGCACCCGGCTGATCGACGCCATGTCGTCCTGGTGGTGCATGATGCACGGCCACAAAAATCCGGCGATCACCAAGGCGATTCACGACCAACTCGACACCCTGCCGCATGTGATGTTCGGCGGGCTGACCCATTATCCGGCCATCGACCTGGGCCGCAAGCTGCTAGAGATCACGCCGGAGAGTCTGACGCGCATCTTCTATTGCGACAGCGGTTCGGTCTCGGTCGAGGTGGCGATGAAGATGGCGGTGCAGTACCAGCACGCCATCGGCCAGGCGGGACGCAAGGAATTTGCCACCATCCGCTCCGGCTATCACGGCGATACCTGGAAGGCGATGAGTGTCTGCGATCCGGACACCGGCATGCACCACCTGTTCCAGGGCGCGCTGAGCGTGCAGCATTTCGTCTCCCGTCCGCCGATCCGCATTCATGAGGACTGGAATGACGACCCGGCGCAGAACGGCCTTGGCGAGCTGCGGGCAGTGCTGGAAGCCAACGCGCAAAAGATCGCGGCCTTCATCCTGGAGCCCGTGGTGCAGGGCACCGGCGGCATGTACTTCTATCACCCGGAGTATCTCAATCAGGCGCGCGCGCTCTGCGATGAACTGGGCATCCTCTTGATCTTCGACGAGATCGCCACTGGGTTCGGCCGCACAGGCGAGCTGTTTGCTACGAATTTCTGCACCGTTGAGCCGGATATCATCTGCCTCGGCAAGGGGCTCACGGGCGGCCATATCTCATTCGCCTGCACCATGACCAATGACCGCGTGGCCGAGGGCATCGGCGGCGGCAATCCGGGCCTGTTCATGCACGGGCCGACCTACATGGGCAACCCGCTGGCCTGTGCGGCTGCCAAGGCCTCGCTGGACCTGCTCACGGGCCAGGACTGGCGCGGCACGGTGGCGGCAATCGGCGAGCAGATGGAAGCGGAACTGGCCCCGGCCCGCGATCTGCCGAATGTGGCCGATGTGCGGGTGCTGGGCGCCATTGGCGTCATCGAGATGAAGCACCGCGTCTCGGCGGATGCGGCCCATGCCCGCGCGCATGAAATGGGCGTGTTCCTGCGCCCCTTCGGCCACAACATCTATACCATGCCCCCGTTCATCACGACGCCGGATCAGCTAAGCGAAATCACCGCAGGGATGCTGCGGCTGGCGCGGGAGCTGTAACCATGGAATTCCGCTGGCTCAAACAGAACCAAGCTGCCGAGGCCATCGTGGTCTTCGGCGGCTGGGCTGTGGGGCCTGAGGTGTTCTGGCATCTGGACGGCCCGCAGGACATCCTGTTTGCCAGCGGCTACACCGACCTGAAGGCGGAGCTGCCGGACCTGTCCGGCTATCAGCGGGTCAGCCTGCTGGCCTGGTCCTTTGGCGTCACGGCCTATGCCCACTGGCAGCAGGGGCGGCCCGATCCGTTCCAGCGCAAGGTGGCGGTGAACGGCAGCCTGAAACCGGTGAACCGCAGCGCGGGTATTCCGCCCGCGGTCTTCCGCAAAACGGTTGAGACGCTGAGCCTGGAAAGCTTTCAAAGTTTCCTGACCCGAGTCTTCGGGGCGCCGCAGCCTCCCGAACCGCTGGATGTGGAAGCGCGTCAGGCCGAGCTTCTGGCCGTGGAGCGGCGCGGCGACGCGCCGCAAACGCGGTTTGACCGGATCTGGATCAGCTCAGGCGATAAGATCTTTCCGCCCGCCAATCTGGCGCGGGCCTGGGCGGGGCAGGCCGTCAGCCAAATCGACGCGCCGCACGCGCCCTTCGGCCAGTTCGAGACCTGGGAGGCGCTGCTGCAATGAAAGACATGATGCCTCCTCAGCTTGACCAGTCGCGGGTGCGGCAAAGCTTCCGGCGCGGGCTGGAGAGCTATCACCGCAACGCCTCGGTGCAGGCGGAGATTGCCGCACAGCTGGCAGAGATGCTGCAGGCCCAGGGCGCGCCCGGGCAATTCGGGGCGGCGCTGGAATTCGGCTGCGGCACCGGCCATCTGACCCGGCAGCTGCTGCACCGCTACCGGATCGGCAGCCTGCTGCTGAATGACCTGGTTCCGGAGGCTGCCTTTGCGTTGCAGGCACTGGAAGGCGCAGAGCAGCCGCAGGTCCGGTTCGAGGCCGGGCCGGTCGAAAGCCTGCCGCTGCCGCAGGAACTGGATCTGATCGCCTCGGCCTCCACAGTGCAGTGGATTCCGGATCTGCCGGCGCTGACAGCGCGGCTGGCGGCACGGCTGAAACCCGGCGGCTGGCTGGCGCTCTCGGGCTTTGGCCGCGGCCAGTTCCGCGAGCTGGCGGCTCTGGGCTCAGCCGCGGCGGCCCCCAGCTACCTGGATGCCGGGGAGTGGCGGGCGGTGCTGCCTGAAAGCCTGAACCTCCTGGCGGTCACCCAGGCGCCGGTGGTGCTGGAATTCGATAACGCGCTGGCGCTGCTGAAGCATCTGCGCCAGACCGGAGTCAACGGCCACGCCCAGCAAAGCTGGAGCCGCCGGCATCTGCGGGACTTCGAGGACGCCTACCGCGCGCGTTTCGGCCGCAGCGGCAAGCTGCCGCTGACCTATGATCCGGTGCTGCTGGTGGCCCGGCGTACCGCGTGATCCGGCGGCGATGCTCTAGCGGTGCGCTGCGCGCTTGCCGCAAGTTTTAGGCTTTTTTCCATTCCTTGGCGCCGCCGTTTCCGCGCGGCGTTAATCTTTGTCAATGTCCCGCTGCTATGCCGGATCCGGAGCTGCGCCTGCGCGCGGCACGTGGGAAGACTGGCAGTACGGGAGTGATGCCAATGAAAGTCAAAGCATTTGCGGCAGCGCTGGCGGCGCTGGCGGTTTCGGGGGCCGTTGAAGCAGCCGACATGGGGGATGTGGCTACGCCGATCCGCCTGTCTCTGAACAACTGGACCGGCCAGCACCTGTCGACCTATATCGCCGGCGGCATGCTGGAAGAGGCGGGCTACAAGGTGGAATATGTCGAGGCGGATCAGGGCGCCTTGTACGAGCAGATTGCCACAGGTGAGGTCCATGCCATGATGGAGATCTGGACCACCAGCAACCCGGCTGAGTATTTTGCCGTCCGGGACGAGGGGCGGGTCGAGGAGCTGGGCGATCTGGGGCTGGACGCGCGCAACGGCGTGGTCTTCCCGCCCTATGTGGCGCAGATGTGCCCGGGCCTGCCCAATTGGGAAGCGCTGCGCGATTGTGCCGGCATCTTTTCGGAAAACGGCAAGGGCGAGCGGGGTATATATATCGGATATCCGGAATCCTGGGGGTCACCCGGCGCGGACCGCATCCGGGCGCTGAACCTGCCCTTTGATGTGGTGCCCGCCGAGTCCGAGGCGGCGATGATCGAGGCCTTCAAGCAGGCCTACCGGGACAAGCGCCCGGTGATTGCCACCTTCTGGGCGCCGCATTGGGCAATGTCCTCTTACGCGCTGCAATTCGTCCGCATGCCCAAGCCGGAGCCGGCCTGCTACACGGACCCGTCCTGGGGCCCCAACCCCAAGGCCACCGGCGATTGCGATTTCTACCGCGGCGGCGTGGTAAAGGCGAGCTGGACCGGCTTCAAGGAGCGTTGGCCCGCAGCCCACGAGATCCTCAGGAACTACGAGCTGAGCATCTGGGACCAGCAGCCGCTGATCGGGCTGGTGGATGTGCGCGGTGAAACCGTGCAGGGGGCCGCCCGTGGCTGGCTGGCGGTGAACCGCGCCAAATGGATGCCGGTTGTCGAGGAGGCCACCGGCAAGGGCCGCTCCTGAGCCGCCTGCGCCTGGGCAGGTCTGCAGCGCTCCCGCCGGTGCGGGGGCGCTTTTTGCTGTTCGTTGGCGGCTTGATGGCGGGGCCGGGGCTGCGGTAAGCCGGTTCGGGACAGCGGTTGCGGCAGCCCGGAATGATTCCGGATCTTGTCCGTTTGCACAAAAACTTGAACCGTCAATCAAAATATTTCGCGTTTTGTGCCGCATTTGCTCGACAAAGCGCCGCAATATGTTCCAATACTTGCATTATCCCCGGCCACACTTGGGCCATGGGCACAAGCTGACAACAACAAGACCGGCCGCAAGGCCAGGCAGGTGCCATGAACCGCCGGGTTCCAAATGATGCGTCACAGCCGGAAAACGGCGGCGCAAAAGGATAATGACAGGGAGTATTGAGATGAATTTCAAAGGATATGCGCTGGCACTGGGCGCGGCCTCGATAACTGTGGCTGCGGGCATTGCCTCGGCGGCGGAACTGGGTGACACCAGCAAGCCGATCAAGCTGGCGGTGAACGAATGGACCGGCCAGCACGTGACCACCCATATCGCAGGCGAGATGCTGAAGGCCGCGGGCTATGACGTGGAATATGTCTCCGCGGGCATGATGAACCAGTTCCAGGCCATCGCTGACGGTGACATCCACGCGACGCTGGAGATCTGGTCTTCCAACGTCTCGGATGAATACGCCAAGAAGATCGAAGAGGGCACCGTCGTCGAACTGGGCGACCTGGAGCTGAACGCGCGCGAAGGCATCGCCTATCCGGCGCACGTGGCCGAGATCTGCCCCGGCCTGCCGGCCTGGGAGGCGCTGAAGGACTGCGCGATGCAGTTCGCCACTGCCGAGACCCTGCCCAACGGGCGCCTGGTGGATTACCCCGCCGACTGGGGCACGCCGGGTGCGGACCGCATGACCGGGCTGGACCTGCCGTTCAAGGCGGTGCCTGCGGGCTCCGAGGCGGCACTGATCGTCGAGCTGCGCGCCGCCACCGAGCGCAAGACGCCGCTGCTGATCACTTTCTGGCAGCCGCATTGGGCAATGTCGGCCTATGACGTCAAATTCGTCGATCTGCCGCCGGGCGAGGATGCCTGCTTCAGCGATCCGGCCTGGGGCCCGAACCCCAACGCGGTGAATGACTGCGACTTCTCGCCCTCGCGCATCTTCAAGGCCGCCTGGTCCGGCACCGAAGAAACCTGGCCCGCAGCGTATGAGATTCTGTCGAACTACACCCTGGCCGTGGAAGACCAGCAGCCGATGATGGGCGCGGTCGACGTGGACGGCGGTAAGGTCGAAGAGGTGGTTGCCGAATGGATGGCCGCCAACGAGGACAAGTGGCGCCCGGTTGTCGACGCCGCCATCAAGTGAGCCAAACCCAGTGAGCGGCTCTGAGACGCCTGCCATCACCTGCCGGAATGTCTGGCAGGTGTTTGGCAACAATGCAGACAGCGCCCTGAAAGAGGCGCTGTCGCGGAATGAAACCCCGCAAGCCGCCGCGGATGAACTGCGCTCCAAGGGGCTGATCCCGGCGGTGCAGGACGCCTCGTTTGACGTGAAGGAAGGGGAGCTGTTCGTGATCATGGGGCTGTCGGGCTCCGGCAAGTCGACCCTGATCCGCTGCATCTCGCACCTGCTGCACGCCACAGGCGGCGAGATCCGCATCGACGGCGAGAACATCGTCGAGGCCAGTCCCAAGCGGCTGATCGAGTTGCGCCGCAAGAAGCTGGGCATGGTGTTCCAGCACTTCGGCCTGTTCCCGCATATGACCGTGGCCGAAAACGTCGCCTATCCGCTGCGGGTGCAGGGGGTGAAGAAGAAACAGCGGCTGGCCAAGGCGCAGGAGGTGATCGAACTGGTCGGCCTCGGCGGGCGGGAAAAGAACTACCCGCGCGAACTCTCCGGCGGCCAGCGCCAGCGCGTCGGCATCGCCCGCTCGCTGGTGGCGGACTGCTCGGTCTGGTTCCTGGATGAGCCGTTCTCCGCCTTGGATCCGCTGATCCGGCGGCAGCTGCAGGATGAGTTTCTGGAGATCCAGGCCAAGCTGAAGACCACCATTGTTTTCATCACCCACGACATCAACGAGGCGCTGAAGCTTGCCGACCGCATCGCCATCATGCGCGACGGCAAGGTTGTGCAGATCGGCACGCCTGCCGATATCGTGCTGCGCCCGGCCGATGACTACGTGCGCGAGTTTTCCAAGGACGTGGCCAAGGGCCGGCACGCCCGCGTCGCCTCGGTGATGCAGACGGGTGAGCACCATGTCTACGGCGCCGACGATCCCGGCCTGCGTGAAGACATGACGCTGGATGCCGCGCTGGCGCGCTGCATGGAACTGTATGAGCCCGTGCCGGTCCGCACGGCTGAGGGCAAGCTGGTCGGTGTGGTGAACCCGGCCGATCTGGCCGCAGCGCTGCAGGTGGAGCAGGCGTGATGGCGGGTCTTTCGAAAGGATCCGTCGCGGCGCTGATCGCGGCGGCGGTGGGCGCACTTTGCCTGCTGCTGGAAAGCAGCGTGCCGTGGCTGGTGAAATTCCCCGCCGCCTGGGTGCTGCCTGCGACCGACTGGGTGGGGGTTGCCATGGAGTGGTTCCTGGCGCTGATCAAACCCGCGGCCCGCAGCTTCTCGGCGCTGATGTTCTACCCAATGGAAGCCGCGAATTACGTGCTGAGCCACACCCCCTGGCCGCTGGTCATCTGCGCCACCACGGCGCTGGCCTGGACCTTGGGCGGCGTGCGGATGGCGCTGATGGCGGTGGTGGGCCTCGGCTTTGTGCTCGCCTCCGGCTATTGGCCCGAAAGCATGAACACCCTGGCACTGGTTGCCGTCTCGGTGCCTCTGGCGCTGATCATCGGCGGTGGCATCGGCATCCTCGCCAATGAATACCCCCGCATCCGCCAGCCGGTGCAGGCGGTGCTGGACATCATGCAGACGGTGCCGACCTTTGCCTATCTCACCCCCTTGCTGGTGCTGTTTGGCTTTGGCCCCGTCGTCGGCCTCATCGCCTCCGCCATCTACGCGGCGCCGCCGATGGCGCGCAACGTGCTGCTGGGCCTCGAACGGGTGGAGCCGGAGATCAAGGAAGCCGCCATCATGGCCGGCGGCACCCGCCTGCAGCAGCTGTTCCAGTGCGAGATCCCCTCCGCCGGGCAGCAGATCATGGTGGGCGTCAACCAATGCCTGATGGCGGCGCTGTCGATGGTGATCATTGCCGCCGTGATCGGCGGCTTTGACGACATCGGCTGGGAGGTCCTGCTGACCATGCGCAAGGCGCAGTTCGGGCAAAGTCTGCTGGCCGGCCTAGTGATCGTGATCTTCGCGATCCTGATCGACCGGATGAGCGGCACCCTGACCCAGGACCGGCGCGACAAGCACGATGCGCGCGTCGCCTGGGGCATCCTGGCGCTGGGCGTCGTGGTCAGCGCGGCCTTCTGGGGCAGCGTTCAGCAGCCCGGCACCTATGCCCTGTTCAACCCGGTGGCGGACAGCGTCGACCGGGGGCTGTCGGCCTTCACCAGCGCCAATGCGGAGGTCCTGACCGCGCTCAAGAACAACGTGCTGTTCTACGTACTGCTGCCCATCCGCATCGGCCTGGACCAGGCGGTGCTGCCCTTCACCTGGGGCTTTGCCTGGACCCCGGCGATGAGCCTGGGGCTGTTTGCGGCAGGTGCCGCCGCAGGCGTGGTCTGCGCCTTGCGCGGCCGGATGGCGCTGGGGGTGATGCTGCTGATTGCCGCCGGCATGCTGGAAACCGGCATTTCTCAGCTGCCCTGGCCCTTTGTGCTGGTAGGGGCGGGCGCGCTGGCCTGGGTTGCAGGCGGCCGCGGGCTGGCCATCCTGACGGTGGTGCTGCTGTGTACTATCCTGGTCTCCGGCCTATGGGAGCGGGCGCTGCTGTCGCTCTACCTGTCGGGCGCTGCGGTTTTTGCCTGCGCAGTGGTGGGCGGCGCGATCGGCTTGGCCTCGGCGGTCTCGCCCGCTGTCTGGCGCGTGGTGCGTCCGATCTGCGACATGCTGCAGACGATCCCGCTGTTCGTGTTCCTGATCCCGGTGCTGATGGTGTTCCAGATCGGTGAGTTCTCCGCCTTCCTGGCGATCATCGCCTATGCCATCGTGCCGATGATCCGCTACACCCGGCACGGGCTGGTCTCGACACCGGAGGAGATGATCGAGGCCGCGACCGCTTCCGGTGCCACCAAATGGCAGATGCTCAAGGACATCCGCGCGCCTTATGCGGCGCCGTCGATCCTCTTGGGGCTGAACCAGACCATCCTCTATGCCTTTGCCATGCTGGTCATCGCAGCGCTGATCGGCACCACCGGCCTGGGCCAGTCGATCTATCTGGCACTGGGGCAGGCGGATGTGGGGCTGGGCATCTCTGCCGGTGCGGCGATGGCGATCCTCGCCCTGATTGCCGACCGCATGGTGCAGGGTTTTGCCGAGGAGCGGCGCAAGGCCCTGGGTCTGTAACGATCCTCAAATCCAAAAGAGAAGGGCGCCCCAGCGGCGCCCTTTTTTGATCTGGGGCAACGTTTTATACTCGCCGCCCGCCTATAGCTGCACACAAGACTGATCAATATCCGGAGCGACCCCGATGGGCTGGCTTGAATTCACCGCCGCGCTGCTGCTGTTCCTGGCCAGCCACGCCATTCCCGTGCGCCCGCCGGTGCGGCCCTGGCTGGTCAGCCGCCTGGGGCTGCGCGGCTATTTCATCGCCTACAGCGTGCTGTCGCTGATGATCCTGGCCTGGCTGGTCGTGGCCGCGGCCCGGGCGCCCTACGTGGGCGTGCTGCCCTATTGGGAGGGTTTCCGCTGGGTGCCTTTGCTGGTGATGCCGCTGGCCTGCCTGCTGGCGGTGGCTGGCATGATGCGGCAGAACCCCTTCAGCTTTGGCGGACTGGGGCTGCGCGCCTTTGATCCTGAGAATCCCGGCATCCTGGCCGTCAGCCGCCACCCGCTGCTGGCAGCCATGGCGCTCTGGGCCGGGGCGCATCTTCTGGCCAATGGCGACCTGGCGCATGTGATCCTGTTCGGCCTCTTTGCGGGCTTTGCCTGGATGGGCATGGCCTTGATCGACAGGCGCAAGCAGCGCCAGATGGGCCAGGGCGAATGGCGCCGCCTCAGCCGCAACACCGCGCGGCTGAACCTTGGCCGCTTGCGGCCCTCGGCGGGTGAAGCCGGGCTGGCGGCGGCGGTGTTCCTGGCGCTGCTGGTCTTGCACGCCCCCATCATCGGCTACAGCCCGCTGCCCTGGTAGGGCTTGACCCCGGCGGCCGCATGACCACCTATGAAACGACACGAGACTGGAGAGACTGACAAATGCACCTGGCCTATGTGATGACCGAAGAGCGCGGCGCCACCGACCGCCTGCTGAGCGAACTGGCCGAGCGGCTGCAGGCCAAGGGCCTCCGCCTGGCCGGCATCGTGCAGACCAATGTGGAATGCTACGACAAGGAGCTTTGCGACATGGATGTGCGGGTGCTGCCGGACGGCGAAACCATCCGCATTTCCCAGTCCCTGGGCGCCGGCGCCCGCGGCTGCCGCCTCAACCCGGAGGCGCTGGAACAGGCGGTCGGACAGGTCACTGCGACGCTGCATACGGACCCTGCGCCGCAGCTGCTGATCGTCAACAAATTCGGCAAGCACGAGGCCGACGGGCGCGGCATGCGCCCCATCATCGGCGAGGCGCTGGCTCTGGGCATCCCGGTGATTTCCGGCGTCAACAAGCTGAACGTGGAGCCGTTCCAGGCCTTTGCCGATGGCATGGCTGTCGAAGCGGGCTCGGATCTGGACGCGCTGGTCGAATGGGCGGTGCAGGCCGTGGCCGAAACCGCCTAACCCGGCGATTACCCTTTGAAATCAATCGAAAGGCCCGCGAAGCTCTCGCGGGCTTTTTGCTGCGCGGGGCAGCGCGCGGCCTGTTCAGCCTTGCTGCTGAACCACCATCGTCCGTCATGTGAAGAGGGAAAATGGTGGGCGACCCTGGAATCGAACCAGGCGTGCGTCTCCGCGAGGGAGTTACAGTCCCCTGCCACACCTTGCGGCCTGTCGCCCACTGTCAGTTGCTTGTTGCACCTGATGTGGAGGCGTGATTACAAGCAGGCCAAAGGGGCGTCAACAGGAAAATCGCAAGTTTTTCGCACGCCTCGCAAATTCTTTCTGCCGGAGAGCAAAATGACCAGGAAACCCAAGTGGGTCGTCGAAAAAGAACAGGCCAAAAAGGCCGCCGCCGCCGAAACCGTGTGGCTGTTCGGGCTGCATGCGGTGCGTGATGCGCTGCTCAATCCGAAGCGCGAAAAGATCCAGCTGATGGTGACCCAGAACGCGCAGGCGAAACTGGCGGATGCGATTGCGGAGTCCGGTGTCGAGGCAGAGGTCATCGACCCGCGCAAGTTCAACCCGCCGATCGACCCGCAGTCGGTGCACCAGGGGGCGGCGCTTGAAGTGAAGCCCTTGAACTGGGGCGGGCTGGCTGAAAACTGCATCGGCCGCGAGGCGCCGCGGGTGCTGCTCTTGGACCGGGTGACCGACCCGCATAACGTCGGCGCGATTCTGCGCTCGGCGGAGGTGCTGGGCGCCAGTGCGGTGATCGGCACCCGCCACCATTCGGCACCGGAAACCGGGGCGCTGGCCAAGACCGCCAGCGGCGCGCTGGAGCGCCAGCCCTACCTGCGGATGCGCAACCTGGCCGACACCATCACCGAGCTGCAGCAGATGGGCTTTATCGTGCTGGGCCTGGACGGGGAGGCGGAGCAGACCGTTGAGTCTGCACTGGAGGGCAAGAAGAATCTGCCCGTGGCGCTGGTTTTGGGGGCTGAGGGTCCTGGCTTGCGCCAGAAGACCAAGGAGACCGTCGACCAGCTGGTGCGGATCGACGCCGCGGGCGGTTTTGGCTCGCTCAATGTCTCCAATGCGGCTGCGATTGCGCTTTACGCCTCGATTGCACGCTAGGCGGGCTCAGCCCGTCACGGGGTAATCACATCTGCGTATGCTCCCTTTGCAACGGCAGGGCGCTGCGGCAGAGTCAGAGGGCTGCTGCAAGAATGTGAATGGAGAATAACGTGGCCCTGCGCCTGCTTTCGATGGCTGTTGCGGTTCTGTTTCTGTCGCTGCCCGGTTTGGCCCGGGCGGATGCGGCCATGTTCTCCTCCCGTGCGGGTGTTGCCATCGGCGGCTATGATCCGGTGGCATTCTTCGAACTTGGCGCCGCTGAGCCCGGGCGGCGCGGTCATGCGGTGATGTGGAAGGGGGTCGTGTGGCGGTTTGCCTCGGCCCGCAACCAGGCCCGTTTCGAAGCCAATCCCCGCGCTTATGCGCCGGCCTTTGGCGGCTATTGCGCCTTTGCGATGTCGCAGGGGATGCTGGCGGACGGCAACCCGAAGCTTTGGGCGATCGTTGACGGCGAATTGTTCCTTCTCAACAACCCGGAAGCAAGGGGAGTCTGGGCCACCCGCCGTGGCGAGCTGATCGCCCAGGCGCGGCTGCACTGGCCGGTGATTCTCCGGAAATAGCCCGTCACCTCACTTTTTCGCGAGGGGGGGTTTTATTTTTCTGACTGTGGCCCATATTCAATACAGACTGCGGAGTGGAACCACCGCAGATCTTTTTCACTGTCCCTCGTTCCATACCTCGCGCCCGGTTCGTCCGGGCGCATTTTTATTGGCGCGCAGCGAATCCGGCTTTGCGGCGGTGCGCGGCAAGGCTAGGGTGCGCGGCATGACAGATTACAGCGACGAGCATCTGAAAAAGGTCCTGCAGCGCACCAAGGTGGTGGCTGTGGTCGGCGTCTCGATGAACCCGGTGCGGCCGAGCTACTATGTGGCGCGCTACCTGGGCCTGAAGGGCTACCGGGTGATTCCGGTGAACCCGGGCCATGCGGGCAAGCGGCTGTTCGGCGAGACGGTGCATGCCAGCCTCTCGGAGATAGACGCGCCGGTGGACATGGTCGACATCTTCCGCCGCTCCGAGGCGGTGCCGCCGATCGTGGACGAGGCGCTGGAGGCGTTCCCGAAGCTGCAGACCGTGTGGATGCAGATCGGTGTGGAACATGCCGAAGCCGCTGCCAAGGCCGAGGCGCGCGGTGTCACGGTGATCCAGAATCGCTGCCCCAAGATCGAGTACCAGCGCCTGTTCGGCGAACTGCGCATGGGCGGCTTTGCCACCGGGATCATTTCCTCGAAACTTTGACGCCTGTGGCCGGGCAGGGTGCTCCCGCCCGTTCCGGCCCGTCCTGCCGGACGGCTTCCACGGTTGGGCCGGGCGCCGCTGCGCGGCGCAGGTTTTATGCTGAGAAGCCCTTGAGGGGCAGGAGTGCCCTCAAGGGCCTCACCGAGTGTGTTTCAGAGTGCGCGTCAAGGGCAAGCCGCGCTGGCGCGCGGAGGCTGCGCCTCCCTTGACCCGCGGCCGGACGGCCGGCCCTGACTGAGGATCAGCCCTTGGGGCGGCTGGCCTTCTCGGCAATGCCGCTGAGGCCCTGGCGTTCCGCCAGCACCTGCAGCACATCGTCCAGCGCCACATCGCGGGCGGCCAGCATCACCAGGAAATGATAGAGCACGTCGGCCCCTTCGGAGGCGAGCCCTGCCTTGTCGTCCTTCACCGCCTCGATGATGGCCTCAATGGCCTCCTCGCCAAATTTCTCGGCGCATTTCTCCGGCCCCTTGGCGAGCAGCTTGGCGGTCCAGCTGGTGTCCGGGTCTGCGCCCTTGCGGGACAGGATGGTGGCTTCGAGATCGTGCAGCAGGCTCATCACTTGCCCCTCAGTTCAGCCGCATCGGGATACCGGCGGCGGCCATGTGTTCCTTGGCTTCCTGGATGGTGTATTCCCCGAAGTGGAAGATCGAGGCCGCCAGCACCGCACTGGCGCCGCCTTTGGTCACGCCCTCCACCAGGTGATCCAGGTTGCCGACGCCGCCGGAGGCAATCACCGGCACGTCCACCGCGTCCGAAATGGCCTTGGTCAGCGGCAGGTTGAAGCCCGATTTGGTGCCGTCCCGGTCCATCGAGGTGAGCAGGATCTCCCCCGCCCCCTTGGCCGTCACCAGCTTGGCAAACTCCACCGCGTCGATGCCGGTCGGCTTGCGCCCGCCATGGGTGAAGATCTCCCAGCGGCCCGGCTCCACCGTCTTGGCGTCGATGGCGCAGACAATGCACTGGCTGCCGAACTGGTCCGCGGCCTCGGCAATCACGTCCGGGTTGGCCACGGCGGCCGAGTTGAAGGAGACCTTGTCGGCGCCTGCCAGCAGCAGCGCCCGCACGTCCTCCTTGGTGCGTACCCCGCCGCCCACGGTCAGCGGCACAAAGCACTGCTCGGCGGTGCGCTGCACCACGTCGAACATGGTGCCGCGGTTTTCATGGGTCGCGTGGATGTCGAGGAAACAGATCTCATCCGCGCCGGCCGCATCGTAGGCCTTGGCCGATTCCACCGGATCGCCCGCGTCGCGCAAGCCGACAAAGTTGACACCCTTGACCACGCGCCCGTCGGCGACGTCGAGACAGGGAATGATGCGGGTCTTCAGCATGTTGCCGTGCCTTTCAAACTGCTTGGCCCCGTGGGTACGCAATGCCCGCGGCAAGCGCAACAAATATGGCAGAGTCTGCGCGTTTTGGTCCGGGGCACGGGTGCAATCCGCGCGAAACCGCCGGAACCGTGCAGTCTCGCAGTTGTGAATTGCCTGGCCGGAGCGGATGCCCCGATCATGATCAGACGTCCCTGAATTTGGAGCAGCTGTTATGACCAAGACCTTTTTCCTTGCCGGAGCCATCGCCCTCGCCGCCGCACTGCCTGCCGCTGCGGAACTGGTGACCGTGCAGAGCCAGAAATCCGTCGGTGAAACCATGGACGCGCTGCAGGCCGCGGTTGAGGGCGCGGGCGCCACCGTCTTTGCCCGGGTGGACCATGCCGCAGGCGCGCAGAACGCAGCGCTGGAGCTGAGCCCGTCCCAGCTCCTGATCTTCGGCAATCCCAAGCTGGGCACTCCGGCGATGCAGGCCGACATGCGGGCAGGGCTCTATCTGCCGCTCAAGGTGCTGGCTTTTGAGGACGCGGACGGCCAGGTCTGGCTTACCTATGAGGACCCGGCTGAGATGCTGTCGGGCCTCGAAATCCCGGCAGATGCAGCGTTCATTGGCAAGATGCAGGGAGCCTTGGACAAGCTGACGTCCAAGGCGGCGCAATAACCGCGGAAACCGCCCGCGGGCTGCCCGTGCCTTAGCGGCGCGGGCGGGACCGGTGGCGGTCAATCACGATCGCAATGGCCCACAACAGCCCTGCGCCCATCGTGACCGGGCCAAAGATCAGCGGCCCCCAGGCGGCGAGGACACCCGTGGTATAGGCGGTCTCGCTCAGGTCATGGCCCAGCACCACGCAGGGGTTGGCAAAGCCTTCGTGGATTTCGCAATCAAAGCCGAACCCCAGCAGCATCACGAACGCAATGCACAGCAGCCACAGGACAATCGGCCCTATGGTCAGCGTCGCGAGGATTCGGCGGACAAGGCGCATGAATTTTCCCTTCGCCGGATCAGACCGGGGCGGGGCGTCAGGCCTTCAGAACCGCCAGCGCCTCTTTCAGGTCGATGGCGCCATCATAAAGCGCCCGGCCCGAAATCGCACCATTGAGCGGCGCACCGCAGGATTTCAGCGCCCGCAGGTCCTCCAGCGAGGACACGCCGCCTGAGGCAATCACCGGGATGCTGACCGCATTGGCCAGATCAGCAGTCGCCTCGACATTCGGGCCTTTCATTGCGCCGTCGCGCAGGATGTCGGTATAGATGATCGCGGCAACGCCCGCGTCCTCGAAGGATTTGGCGAGGTCGGTGACCATGACATCGGTCTCCTCGGCCCAGCCCTTGGTCGCGACCTTGCCGTTGCGGGCGTCGATGCCGACGGCGACCTTGCCGGGGAATTCCCGTGCCGCTTCGCGCACAAGGTCCGGGTTTTCCACCGCCACGGTGCCCAGGATGACCCGCGCCAGTCCCTTATCAATCCAGCGCTCGATGGTCGCCATGTCGCGGATGCCGCCGCCCAGCTGCGCGGGCACCTTTGTCTGCTTCAGGATCTCCTCGACCGGAGCCGCGTTCACCGGCTCGCCGGCAAAGGCGCCATTGAGGTCCACCAGGTGCAGCCACTCGCAGCCCGCCTCGACAAACTCCAGCGCCTGCGCGGCGGGGTTGTCGTTGAACACGGTGGTCTTGTCCATCTCGCCATGCAGCAGGCGCACGGCCTGGCCGTCTTTGAGGTCAATTGCGGGGTAGAGGATCATCCGGGCGGTCCTTCGTGAAATCAAGCTGGCGGTGTTTTGCACAAGCGCGGTCTGAAATGCAACGCGACCCGAAGTCAACCTTGCCTCGAAGCGCGCATCAGGGACAGGCTGCCTGAAAACAGGGAGGAAATGGAATGAAACATCTCTTTGCGGGCATGGCCCTGGCTCTGGGGCTGGCAGGGGCCGCAGCGGCGGATCCGGTGCTGGGCGTCTGGAAAACGGAACCCGACGACGGCTCCTACGCCCATATCCAGATGGCCAAATGCGGCGCTGCCGTCTGCGGCAAGATCGCCCGCACCTTCAACAGCGGCGGCGAATACCAGTCCCCGAACCTCGGCAAGACGCTGGTGATCGACATGGTACCGAACGGCGACGGCTCATACGAGGGCAAGGTCTGGCGGCCGTCGAATGACAAGATCTACATCGGCAAGATGGATGTCGCGGGCAACAGCCTGGCCCTGCGCGGCTGCGTGGCGGGCGGGCTGATCTGCTCTAAACAAACCTGGACCCGCGTCCAGTAAGCCCCTAAGGGGCTGTCTTTACAGCAGCCCCAGCTGCACCGGGATCGGCGCATAGCCGCGCTTCAGCTGCCGGTCCCGGAACCCTTCAAAGATCGCCAGCGCCTCGGTGTGGCCCGCGAAATAGGTCCGCTTCTGCGCGCCGCCCGGTGCATTCAGCGGTCCCGAGACACGCTCAACGCACCAGTCGCCGAACAGCGTCGGCGTCAGGCTCAGCAAGCAATACCGGTGCTTGCCTTCAGCGTGGTCGTATTTCTCGAAACGGATGTGCAAGGGGCTGCCGCAGTGACAAAAGGTCCGCCCCGTATGCATCGAAGCGGACCTCTTGTCTATTGCTCAAACCGGTGAATTGTACCGGCCCCCGCGGCAGCTGTGACGGTTACACATCACCGGTGTATTCACCGCGCGCCGGGTAGTTGTTGGGGATGGCGAAATCCAGTGCCGCCACCAGTTCCGCGAAATGCGGGCGCACAAACGGCATGGTCTGCACCGAACCGTAATAGAGCGTCTGTTCCGGCGTCACCATGAACAGGCCGGGCTCGGAGAACAGCGCCGGCTCCTCGATCCCGATCGAGGTCTTGCCGCGCGAGGTTGAGATGTAAAGCCCCCATTCCTTGGCCACGGACAGCGGCAGGTCATAGCCGAACCGCAGCTCCTTGGCCTCGATCTTGTCCGCCATCGCGCGGGTGCGCTCCTCGCCGTCGGAGCTAATGGCGATGCAGTTGACGCCGCGCTCGGCAAAGGCCGCAACCTTCTTCTCGAATTCCTTCAGATAGGTCGCGCAGATCGGGCAGTGCAGGCCCCGGTAAAAGCAGATCACGGTGCCGCGCTCGGCATTTTCCGCGGACAGGTCAAACTGGCCTTGGTCCAGCGTCGGCAGGGTCAGGTCCGGGGTCTTCTGGCGGGGGATCAGCATTAGAACGCTCCGTTTTGAGTGATGTGAGTGGTGTGAGTGGTGGTGCTTGCCTAACTGTATTGCGCAGTTTAATGTCGCATAAATCCGAAAAACCTGACGGGAACACCGGAAATTTGGACCGCCTCACCACATTGATGGACCGCTTTCAGCTGGCCGTGCAGGCTGCCGGGCCGGGGGAGGCCAATCTGATCGCATTGGCGGACAGCACCGGCGCGCCGGTGCGCATCCTCTATTGCACCCGGGGGGCGATGCAGGAGCTGGATCCGGCCACCGTGATGTGGGCGGCGCGGGTGGAGTGGTCGGGGCAGAGCAACCCGTTTCTGGCCGCTTTGCCGCAGCTGGTGGAGTACGACATCACCAGCAACGCCGAAGCGCAGGGGCTGGTGCGGCTGATGCAGGAGGAAGCCGAGGGTCAGCACTGCGGTGCGCAATCGGTGATCAACCGGTTGGGCGAGGTTCTGATGGTGCGCCTGTTGCGCAACCAGATCCAGAAAGGCGCGACAGAGCCGGGGCTGCTGGCGGGCCTCGCCGATCCGCGCCTCAGCCGCGCCATCGTGGCGATGCATGACCACCCGGGCAGGCTTTGGACCAACGCCGATCTGGCGCAGGAGGCGGGGCTGTCGCTGTCGCGCTTTGCGGAACTCTTCGCGGCGGAAGTGGGCGAAACCCCGATGGGCTACCTGCGCCGCTGGCGGCTGATCCTGGCGCACCAGGACCTTGCGCGCGGCGATAGGGTGGAGGCGGTGGCGCGCCGCTATGCCTATACCAGCCCCGAAGGCTTCACCCGCGCCTTCCGCAAGGCCTATGGCGTCGCGCCGGTTTCGCTGAGGACGGCTGCGGCCTAGTCGCTCCAGTCTTCTTCTTTGTAAAAATACTCCCGCCGGAGGCAACGGCGCATCAGCGCCGTCCCCTTACGGTTTCCAGGTCAGGAAGTTGCCGATCATCCGCAGGCCGGTGGCCTGGCTTTTCTCCGGGTGGAACTGCATGCCCACCATCGTGTCCCGGCCTATGACAGCAGTCACGTCGCCGGCATAGTCCACATGCGCCAGCCGCTCCGCCGGGTTTGCCACGCGGAAATGGTAGGAGTGCACAAAATACACGTGATCGCCGCTCTGGATGCCGTCGAACACCGGGTGAGCGTGGTCGATCACCAGATCGTTCCAGCCCATGTGCGGCACCTTCAGCGCCGGATCCGCCGGCGTGATTTTCACCACGTCGCCGCCGACCCAGCCGAGGCCCGGCGTTTCTTCGTATTCATGCCCGGTGGTCGCCATCAGCTGCATGCCGACGCAGATGCCGAGGAATGGCCGGCCCTTCTGCTCCACCGCTTCGACCATGGCGTCATAGATGCCCTTGTGGCCGCGCAGCTCTGCCGCGCAGGCAGGGAAGGCGCCGTCGCCGGGCAGCACCAGCCGGTCAGCCTTGGATACCACATCGGCGTCGGAGGTCACCACAACCTCGCCTGCATCCATCTCCCGCGCCATGCGCTGAAAGGCTTTCTCGGCGGAGTGCAGGTTGCCGGATTCGTAATCGATGATCGCGGTCAGCATTTTACAGCGCACCCTTGGTGGAGGGGATCGCATCAGCCTTGCGCGGGTCGGTTTCCACCGCCAGCCGCAGCGCGCGGGCGGCAGCCTTGAACGCCGCCTCGGCAATGTGGTGGCTATTGAACCCGTGCAGCTGGTCGATGTGCAGGGTGATGCCGCCGTGGGTGCTCAGCGCCTGGAAGAATTCGCGCACCAGCTCGGTGTCGAATGTGCCGATCTTCTGGGTTGGCAGTTCCACGTTCCAGATCAGGAACGGCCGCGCTGACAGATCCAGCGCGCAGCGGATCTGGGCGTCATCCATCGGCAGGTGGCACTCGCCGTAGCGGCGGATGCCCTTCTTGTCCCCCAGCGCCTGCACCAGCGCCTGACCCAGCGCGATACCGGTGTCCTCCACCGTGTGGTGGTCGTCGATGTGGTAGTCGCCCTTGGCGCGGATGGTCATGTCGATCAGCGAGTGGCGCGCCAGCTGGTCCAGCATGTGGTCGAAAAAGCCGACCCCGGTCTGGTTGTCGTAAACCCCGGTGCCGTCGAGGTTGATCTCGACCGAAATATCGGTTTCCGCGGTCTTGCGGGTCACTTTGGCGGTACGCATCAGCGGCTTATCCTTCGTCATGCTGCCAGAACTTTAATTCTGCCTGGGCGCTTATAGGGCGGGCAGGGGGCATGGCTCAAGTGCGGCATTGCGCAAGCGGGGCAATCTGTTGCAGCAATCCCGGTGTCTTGCGCCCGGATGCGGCGCATGCGAGCTTGGGCGCAAATCCTTGACCATTCAAAAGGGGCACCCATGTCCACCTGCGTCTTTGTCCAGATCCGCTGCAAGCCCGGCACCACCTACAAGGTGGCCGAGGAGATTGCGCTGCGGGAAATCCACTCCGAGCTCTACTCCACCAGCGGCAATTTCGACCTGCTGATGAAGCTCTACATCCCCAGCGGCGAGGACGTGGGCAAATACATCAACGACAAGCTGCTGCAGATCGACGGGATCGAGCGGTCGCTGACCACCATGACCTACAAGGTGTTCTGAAGCTCCCAGCCAAAGCCCCCCGCAGCTGCCGGGCTGCGAGGGGCATTGAGGGTCCCTGGTCCCCAACGGAACTCGTGACCGGAACAGGTGCCCGGTCTGCGTGTCAGCAGGCTGAGATTCGGCGTAAAGCGCTCAGCGGGTCGCGAAACGGACTCCGGCGGCGGTATGTCTGGCAGGAAGACCGGCAATGCCGGTACGGCGCGTCATCATGAAAATCTCGGTCTGAAACAAACTGCGCGCAGTCTAACCGATTTCTGCGGAAAAATCGACCCGCTTGCCGGGGTGCAATACCCTGTTGCACCACAGATGCTTACAAGAAAACGCCCCGGACAGGCCGGGGCGCTTCACGGAAAATGCCAAGGTGCCAATCAGGCTCAGCCTGCGATCAGCCCCTGTTCCTTCAGATCCGCATAGGCGGCGTCAACCGCTGTCTTCATCCGGGCCAGCATGTCGTCCACCTCTGCCTTGGTGATGATCAGCGGCGGGCACAGCGCCAGCGCGTTGCCGGCCACCGCCCGTACGATCAGCCCGTTGTCCTGGCAGGCCTTCTGCGCGGCAGCGCCGGCGGCGCCCTTGTCAAAGCTCGCACCGGTGGTCTTGTTCGACACCAGTTCCAGCGCCGCGATCAGACCCTTGCCGCGCACCTCGCCAACCAGCGGATGGCTGCTGAACACCTCGCGCAGCTGCGCCTGCATGTAGGCCCCCACTTCGGCGGCGTGTTCAAACAGGTTGTCGCGCTCGTAGATCTCCAGCGTCTTCAGCGCCGCAGCGCAGGCCGCCGGGTGGCCGGAGTAGGTATAGCCATGGCCGAACACGCCAACCTCGTTGGTCTGCGCAATCATCGCCTCATACATCCAGCCGGGAATGACGGAGGCGGAGATCGGGAAATAGGCCGAGCTCAGCTGCTTGGCAAAGGTCATCAGGTCCGGCTTGATGCCCATGGTGGTGCAGCCGAAATCGGCGCCGGTGCGCCCGAAGCCGCAGATCACCTCATCGGCCCAGACCAGGATGCCATGCTTGCGCAGCAGTGCCTGCAGCTTCTCGTAATAACCCTCCGGCGGCACGATCACGCCGGACGCGCCGGTGATCGGCTCGACAATCATCGCGGCGATGGTGTCGGGGTCCTCGGCCAGAATCTGCTGTTCCAGGTTGCCGATGATCCGGTCGACGAACTGCTCTTCGGTCTCATTGCCCTGGCGGCCGGTGTAATAATGCGGCGCGTCCGAGCGCAGGATGTGCAGCGCCTCCAGCGGCGCGTCGAAATGCGCCAGATTCGCGGGCAGGGAGGTCAGCGAGCCCGCTGCCACGGTCACCCCGTGATAACCGCGCTCGCGGGTGATGATCTTGCGCTTCTCCGGCTTGCCGATGGCGTTGAAGTAATAGCGCAGCATCTTGTAATGCGTGTCGTTGGCGTCGGACCCGGAGTTGCCGAAGAAGATATAGGCGTCCTCCACCGGCACCATCGCCTTCAGCTTCTCGGCCAGCTTCATGATCGGCTCATGGGTCTTGCCGCCGAAGGTGTGCGAGAACGGCAGCTTGTGAAGCTGCTCGGTGATTGCGTCCATCACCTCGGTGTTGCTGTAGCCCAGCGAGGTGCACCACAGGCCCGCCAGCCCTTCGATGTATTTGTTGCCGTCCGTGTCATAGACGTAGATGCCTTCGCCGCGGTCCAGGCACAGCTGCTCGGTCGCGGTGAAATTGGTGGTGGGATAGATGACAGGGGCCATGTCCAAACTCCTACAATGACCTGCCGCAGGGGCTGTTTGGCAGTAGCTTTGGCGTGTTTTGCAGCGCGCGTCAAAGGGAATTTGATCAAATTTCAGCGCAGGCCGGAGCCCGGTGCCTGCAAAAGCGAAAGGCCGCCCCGAAGGACGGCCTTTTCGTTTTTCCGATGGAGCGGGCGATGAGATTCGAACTCACGACCCTTACCTTGGCAAGGTAATGCTCTACCCCTGAGCTACGCCCGCGCTGCCATCCGGTGAGGCGGTGAATAGGAAATCCGGCAGGAGGCTGCAAGCGGAAAATGGCAGCTTGATGAAGAAAATGCCGCCGGCGCCGCCGGGCCAAAAAGCGAAAGGCCGCCCCGGAGGACGGCCTTTTCGGCTTTCGAATGGAGCGGGCGATGAGATTCGAACTCACGACCCTTACCTTGGCAAGGTAATGCTCTACCCCTGAGCTACGCCCGCGCTGCCATCCGGTGAGGCGGTGAATAGGAAATCCGGCAGGAGGCTGCAAGCGGAAAATGGCAGCTTGATGAAGAAAATGCCGCCGGCGCCGCCGGGCCAAAAAGCGAAAGGCCGCCCCGGAGGACGGCCTTTTCGGCTTTCGAATGGAGCGGGCGATGAGATTCGAACTCACGACCCTTACCTTGGCAAGGTAATGCTCTACCCCTGAGCTACGCCCGCGCTGCCATCCGGTGAAGCGGTGTTTAGGGCTTTCCAAAACGGGCTGCAAGAGGAAATTTCGAACCTCGCGCAAGTATCTGTGGATAAGCGTTATTCTCCGGTTTCGAGGAAGTCCGCGAGGCGGTTTTCCAAAGCGCCAAGGTCCTTGGTCTCGCATTCCCAGATCGTCAGCACCTGCCAGCCCGCGCCTTGCAGCGCGGCCAGATGTTCGGCGTCGCGCTCAACATTGCGCAGCAGTTTCGGCTCCCAGTAATCGCGGCGGGACGCGGGAATGCGCCCGTCGCGGCACTCATGCAGATGCCAGAAGCAGCCATGCACGAAGATCACCTTGCGGCGCGGGCCGAACACCAGATCCGGCTTGCCGGGCAGGTCCTTGCGGTGCAGCCGGTAGCGGAAGCCCATCCCGTGCACCATCCGCCGCACCAGCATTTCCGGCTTGGTGTGCTTGGCGCGGATCTTGGCCATATTGGCGCTGCGCCGTTCCGGAGTCAGCTTGTCGGCCATTCCACCTTGTGCCTGGATTGTTCCACCATGCGGGCATGGTAGCTGCTTTCAATCCGGCAGGAAATGAAGGCGCTGGCCGGGCAGGGCGGCAGCCCCAGCGCCTTGATCAGCTGGGCATCCTTCTGGCCTTCCAGCAGCACGATCTGCTCGCGTGCCAGCATGTCACGGGTGCCGTGGCCGCCATCGGCCCGGATCCGGCGCATGAAATCCTTCTGCTGCGCCACCGCCTCCACCACGTCGCGGGGAACCGGGCGGCGCTGGATCAGCCGGAACAGCTGTGCCATCCGCTCGTTGCCAGTCTCACCGGCAAAGATCTGCTGCACTGCCGCCTCATCCGCGGTGCGCCAGAAGTTGGCGGGGTAGGGCTGGTCCTTCAGCAGCCACAGGATATGTCGGAAACCCTCGGCGGAGATGCTGCGCTTGGCGTCCTTGTTCTGGCCCTGCGTCAGGTACTCGGGCCGGGCGATGATCAGGCCCAGATAGCAGCGTGCCCGCACCTCGTCGGCGGCGACCAGCAGGCAGGCGCAGTTCAGCGCCTCGGTCGGGATCATCCAGTTGCCGCCCATGGTGTGTTTGATGTCGACATCCTGGCCCAGAATCTCGGTATCCAGCCGCCCCTTGCGCAAGCGCAAGAGCGCCCGAAGCTCAATCTCCACCCGGGTGCCGATATAGGTCTTCTCGGTCTTCTCCAGCTCCTCATAGGCGCGCCGCCCGGTCTTGGGCGTCATGATCACATCGTCGATGCACTGACGCAGCATCTGCGGCACATCGTATTCGAGGGCCAGCGCGCCGCCTGCACGGGTGGTGATCTCTTCCGCCAGCGGGAAGAGGGTGCCGAAGTCCGGATGGCCGGGAAGCACAAGGGTGTCTGGGAGCTTCTGTTTCAAATGCGGATCTCCCGCCCGGCGGCACGCCGGGCAGTGCCCGACCGCCCCCATGGGCGGGCACTTCGTTTCCGCCCGCGGCCGGGCACTGCCCTTAACGCTCTGTTGCTACGCCCGAACGGCATGCAGGTTCGGCTTGGCAATCGCCGCCTTCAGCTCCCGCGCCACCGCCTCGGCCACCGGCGGCGGGAAAGCGTTGCCGACCTGGCGGTAGGCATTGGTCTTGGCGCCGGTGAAATGCCATGCATCCGGGAAGCCCTGGATACGCGCCACCATCCGCACCGTCAGCCGCGGCATGTCGTTGTGGAACGGATCCGGCGCTTCATAAGCGATGGTGCGTCCCTCAACGCCAAGCGCCGCCCAGGCACGCCGTGCGCGGGTCGGGCCCAGATCCGGGCCCCCGTGTTTCTTGGAGCCGCCGACGATGGTCGGCGCAATTTCATCGGCTTTGGCGGCCCAGTCATCGGCCCCGCGCCAGCCGCGTTCCTTCATCAGGTCGATGAGGGTGGCACCAACGGTCGGCGGGTTGTGCGGCAGCGGCTCGGGCCAGTTGAACTGGCCGGCAAACTCCTTGCGCAGGGCAACAATCGCCACCCGCGGCCGCAGCTGCGGCACCCCGAAGTCGGAGGCATTCAGCAGCCGCCAGTCGGTCTCATACCCCAGCTTCGAGAGCTGCTTCTTCAGCTTCTCGCGGTAGTCATGGAACACCGCATCCAGAAAGCCGCGCACGTTCTCGATCATCACGGCGCGGGGGCGGGTGGCATCGACGATCTCGATCGCATCGTCGAACAGATTGCGCTCGTCCTTCTCGCCCAGCTGCTTGCCCGCCACCGAGAACGGCGGGCAGGGCAGGCCGCCCGCCAGCAGGTCGATGCCCTTGTAGTCGCCCGCAACCTCCTTGAACTTGCGCACGTCCTCCTCCAGCACGTTCCAGGCGGGGCGGTTGTGGCGCAGGGTGGCACAGCAGTGCTTGTCGATCTCAACCAGCGCGGTGTGATCAAAGCCTGCCTTCTCCAGCCCAAGGGCCTGGCCGCCCGCACCTGCGCATAGTTCTACCGATGTCAGCATTCTGCTCTGCCCGCCCGTATCTGTTCTTGCTCTGTTCCTAGGCGGTAAAGCGATTCCGCACAAGGTTTTCTGCACCCGGCCAGACTATGCGGATTCCCGGAAAAGCGAAAGGCCGCCCCGAAGGGCGGCCTGTCCGTTTCCCGATGGAGCGGGCGATGAGATTCGAACTCACGACCCTTACCTTGGCAAGGTAATGCTCTACCCCTGAGCTACGCCCGCGCTGCCATCCGGTGAGCGGTGAAATAGGGTCTCCGCCCGCCGGCTGCAAGTGGAAAAACGGTGCGCAGCGAAAAAAATCCGCCAGGGCCGCGACGGAAGCGCTGGGCGCGCGCGTTTCACCCCCAAACAACCGGATTTTCAAAGGGAGATTTTGGCCATGCTTTGGAAAGATGTTCTGCGGATCACCAGCCTGGCTTCAGCAATCGCGGCCGGGCTTCTGGTGCAAGGGGCACGCCACGCCAATGCGCCGGAGGCGGACAGCGTGGCCGGGCAGGCCGAGGGGATCAAGCCGGTGCAGGTCGAAACCGTCACCTTGCCTGAATTCGCCGCCCGCAACGCCTGATCCAGCAACGTACTCTTCGAACACCCCCCCTGCGGAACGGGAGCCTATCAGGCTCCCAGGGCGGGCTTGGCCCGCCGGGCGCTGCCGCTGGCTGCCGTATCTACCAGCCCTGAGGCACAGGATTGACCGACAGCACCTGTTCAAGCTGGGCCCGGCTGTCCGCGTCCAGATGCGGTATCATCACCCGTGTGGTGAAGTTGCCGTAGAGCTGCCCGTTTATGAAAACGCTCCAGTCGCGCAGGCTTGCCCGGTCGAACTTCACGGTGTCGCCAAAGTGCTTGCCTGGCAGATCATTCGGTTCATTGGCCAGCTTGCCGGTCATGCCGCCGCCGGCTGCAAGGGTGAACTGGTCCACCCAGATGTTCTCGTGGCCATAGCTGGTCTCCAGGGCCACCTTGACCAACGCACCGCCAGCCGCATTGCCCTGGCCGTCCAGAACATGGGCGAAAAAGGCATCCATCGAGCTTTGCGCCGAGCCGATGGCGGCGTTCATTTCCGGGTCCTCCGTTTCAAACTGAATGATTGGATCCCCGGCGAAGGCGGCAACAGGGGCAGAAGCCAGTAGCGTGGCTAAAATCAGAGGCCTGAACATTTGAATCTCCATAAAAAAAGCTGCGGCCAAGGACTGGCCGCAGCTTCAACTCTAGCGCTTTCCGGCTGGATTATTCCAGCTCGACCAGCAGGTCCTTGGCGTCGATCTGGCCGCCGGCCTGGACATGCACCGCGGTGACGGTTGCGTCGCGCTCGGCGTGGATGCCGGTTTCCATCTTCATCGCTTCGATGGTCAGCAGCAGATCGCCTTCCTTGACGTTCTGGCCCGGCTGCACCGCGACGGTCGCCACGACACCCGGCATCGGCGCGCCAACGTGGTTCGGGTTGCCGGCCTGTGCCTTCGGGCGCGCTTCGGTCGAGGCCTTGACCAGACGGTTGGGCACCCGGATCACGCGGGGCTGGCCATTCAGCTCGAAGAAGACCTTCACCTCGCCCTTCTCGTCGGTCTCGGAAATCGCCTGCAGGCGGATTTCCAGGGTCTTGCCCGGATCGATCTCGGCAGTGATCTCCTCGCCCGGCTCCATGCCGTAGAAGAAGGTGCGGGTCGGCAGGGTGCGCACCGGGCCGTACTGGCGGTGGCGGCCCATGTAGTCCAGGAACACCTTGGGATACATCAGGTAGCCGTTCAGGTCCTCGTCATCGACCTTGAAGCCTTCCAGCTGCTTGGACAGATCGGCACGGACCGCCTCCAGGTCGACCGGCTCCAGATGCGCGCCGGGGCGCTCGGTGTTCGGCGCTTCGCCTTTCAGCACCTTGGACACGATGCTGTCCGGGAAGCCGCCCGGGGGCTGGCCCAGGTTGCCGCGCATCATGTCGACCACCGAGTCGGGGAAGGCGACGTCGGTCTTGGGATCCTCGACCTGCGCACGAGTCAGGCCTTGGGAGACCATCATCAGCGCCATGTCGCCAACCACCTTGGAGGAGGGGGTCACCTTCACGATGTCGCCGAACATCTGGTTCACGTCGGCATAGGTCTGCGCCACGTCGGCCCATTTCTCTTCCAGACCCAGCGAGCGCGCCTGCGCCTTCAGGTTGGTGAACTGGCCGCCCGGCATCTCGTGCAGGTAGACCTCGGAAGCCGGGGCCTGCAGGCCGCTTTCGAACGCCACGTACTGCGCCCGCACCTGCTCCCAGTAGCCGGAGATCTCGCGCACCTTGGCGATGTCGATACCGGTGTCGCGGTCGGTGTTGCGCAGCGCCTCGACGATGGAGCCCAGGCAAGGCTGCGAAGTGCCGCCGGAGAAGGCGTCCATGGCCGCGTCCACCGCATCGACGCCAGCATCCGCCGCTGCCAGGATGGTGGCACCGGCCACGCCCGAGGTGTCATGGGTGTGGAAGTGGACCGGCAGGCCGACCTCTTCCTTCAGCGCCTTGACCAGCTGGCGGGCAGCGGCCGGCTTCAGCAGGCCCGCCATGTCCTTCAGACCCAGGATGTGGGCGCCGGCGGCTTCCAGTTCCTTGGCCATGCCGACATAGTACTTGAGGTCGTACTTGGCGCGGTTCGGGTCCAGGATGTCACCGGTATAGCAGATGGTGCCTTCGCAGACCTTGCCGCTTTCGACCACGGCATCCATGGCGACGCGCATGTTCTCGACCCAGTTCAGCGAGTCGAAGACGCGGAACACGTCGACACCGGTCTCCGCCGCCTGGCGCACGAACTCCCGCACAACGTTGTCCGGATAGTTGGTGTAGCCGACGCCGTTGGAGGCGCGCAGCAGCATCTGGGTCATCAGGTTCGGCATCCGCTCGCGCAGGTCGCGCAGGCGCTGCCAGGGGCATTCCTGCAGGAAGCGGTAGGCCACGTCAAAGGTCGCACCACCCCAGCATTCCACCGAGAACAGCTGGCTCAGGTTCTGCGCATAGGCCGGCGCCACCTTGATCATGTCGATCGAACGCATCCGGGTTGCCAGCAGGGACTGGTGGCCGTCGCGCATGGTGGTGTCGGTCAGCAAGAGCTGCCGCTGCGCCTTCATCCAGTCGGCCACCGCCTGGGCGCCCTTCTGCTCCAGCAGGTTGCGGGTGCCATAGGGCAGGTTGCCCGGCTCGGCCTTGGGCGCGCGCGGTTCCTTCAGGTCCGCGGCAGGCGCCGGGCGGCCTTCGGTCTCCGGGTGGCCGTTCACGGTGATGTCCGCGATATAGGTCAGCACCTTGGTGCCGCGGTCGCGGCGCTTCTTGAACTGGAACAGGTCAGGGGTCTCGTCGATGAACTTGGTGGTGTATTCATTCGACAGGAAGGTCGGGTGCTTCAGCAGGTTTTCGACGAACGCGATGTTGGTCGACACGCCGCGCACCCGGAACTCGCGCAGCGCGCGGTCCATGCGGGCAATTGCCTTCTCCGGCGTCGGCGCCCAGGCGGTCACCTTGGTCAGCAGCGAGTCATAGTAGCGGGTGATCACGCCGCCCGCATATGCGGTGCCGCCGTCCAGGCGGATGCCCATGCCGGTTGCAGAGCGGTAGGCGGTGATGCGGCCGTAATCCGGGATGAAGTTGTTCAGCGGGTCTTCGGTGGTCACCCGGGTCTGCAGCGCGTGGCCGTGCAACTGGATCTCATCCTGGCTGGCTTTGCCGGTGGCTTCGGCAATGGTCTTGCCTTCCGCGATCAGGATCTGCGCCTGCACGATGTCGATGCCGGTGACCTCCTCGGTCACGGTATGCTCCACCTGCACCCGCGGGTTCACCTCGATGAAGTAGAAGTTGCCGGATTCCATATCCATCAGGAATTCGACGGTGCCCGCGCATTCATAGTTCACATGGGCACAGATGCGGCGGCCCAGGTCACACAGCTCGGCGCGCTGCGCGTCGCTCAGGTACGGGGCAGGGGCGCGCTCGACCACTTTCTGGTTGCGGCGCTGGACCGAGCAGTCCCGCTCGTAGAGGTGATAGATCTCGCCGTGCTTGTCGCCCAGGATCTGAACCTCGACGTGGCGGGCGCGGGTGATCATCTTCTCCAGATAGCCCTCGCCGTTGCCAAAAGCGGCTTCCGCTTCGCGTCGGCCTTCCAGCACCTTCTCTTCCAGCTCCTTCTCGGCGTGGATCGGACGCATGCCGCGCCCGCCGCCGCCCCAGGAGGCCTTCAGCATCAAGGGGTAGCCGATCTCGGCCGCTTCCTTGCGGATCGCGTCCATGTCGTCGCCCAGCACCTCGGTCGCCGGAATCACCGGCACGCCGGCCGCGATTGCCACCTTGCGGGCCGAGGCCTTGTCGCCAAGCGCGCGCATGGTTTCGGCCTTGGGGCCGATGAAGGTAATGCCGTTGCGGGCGCAGGCATCGACGAAATCCGGGTTCTCCGACAAGAGGCCGTAACCGGGGTGGATCGCATCGGCGCCGCTTTCCTTGGCGACGCGGATGATCTCGTCGATCGACAGATAGGCCGCCACCGGCCCCATGCCTTCGCCGATCCGGTAGGCTTCATCCGCCTTGAACCGGTGCAGGCCGAGCTTGTCCTCCTCGGCATAGACGGCGACGGTGCGTTTGCCCATTTCGTTGGCTGCGCGCATCACGCGGATCGCGATCTCGCCACGGTTGGCAATCAGGATTTTTTTGAAGTCGGTCATGTCACCCTCGGGGTCCGTGCAAGTTGGTGCAGTGTTAGGCGGATATTAGCGATCCGCACAACCGTAGTTCTGGGTATTTCCGGCATGATTGCGCTCTCAAGCGGCCTGTTTTTGGATTTTTGTTACATTTCGGATGGCGGTTTTTTCCGCTTTGTAACGGGCCTTGCCCCGTTTGATCAGAACCGCGGGACCAGGGGGCGGCCGCCTGCCTGGCCCGCATTCGGCCAGCGCGCTCAACTTCGGGTCGGGAATGCTCAGCTTGGCGCAACCGCAGAGCCAGCCTCTGACCTTCCGAGACAGCGGCTGCCGGCGCTCCTCCGGCCAGGCCGAAAATAGGCTTGGGTTCAATCGCTTGCCCTCAGAAACCAGCCGCGCCCCGGCGCCGGCTGCTGCCAAGGAGAGTAAACATGCACCATCTCATTTACGTCAGCCAAGCCGTGCGCGGCATGTCCAGCCAAGAGCAGGCCGTGATCGTGGAGAACGCGCGGACATCCAACGCCGCCGCCGATGTGACCGGCATGCTGGCCGGCCGCAAGGGGTGGTTCCTGCAGGTGATCGAAGGTCCGGCCGAGGCGCTGGCTGCGCTGTTTCACCGCATCAGTTCCGGCCCGCGGCACGGCAATATCCGGGTGCTGGTCAGCCAAGCGGCACCTGCTCGGGCGTTTCCGGAGTGGCGGATGGCCGTCTCCGAACCGCATGGGCTGCCCAAGCCGGTTCAGAAGCACGTGTTTTCGCTGCAGAAGCTGAGTCCGGTCAACAGTCCCGGCCGCGGCAGCGGAACCGCCGTACGTCCGGCCGTGCGCGGCTTTCTGGCCGCCTTCGAGCGGCTTGAGAAAACCGCCTGAACCGCGCCGCGCAACGGTTCATCCTGCCGCTGGCGGCCACCGCTCCAGCGTCTTCAGCGCCGCTAGGTCCGGCGCGCCCAGCTGGCTCATGTTGGCCTGCATGTCCTTGGCCAGAATGTCCGTCAGATGCGCCGGGCCATCTGCGCCAAGTGCTGCCAGCGCATAGTGGTAGGCGCGGCCCAGCATGACGAAATCCGCCCCCAGCGCCAGCGCCCGGATGATGTCCAGCCCGCCCTCGATACCGCTGTCGAAAATCAGCGGGATCTGCACGGCGTCCCGGATCTCCGGCAGCAGATCTATCGCGGCGGGGCAGCCATCGAACTGGCGTCCGCCGTGGTTGGAGATCCACACCGCATCGGCCCCGGCCTCTTCCAGCCGCCTGGCATCCCGCGCCCGCAGCACCCCCTTGATGACGAAAGGGCCGTCCCAGTTGCGCCGCAGCCACTGCACATAGTCCCAATCGGGCGAGGTCCGCAGCAAATAGCCGATATGCGCCGTTGGCGGCAGGTTCGCCTGCGCGCCGGAGATATATTTGTCCAGGGTCCGCATATGCGGCATCCCGTTCCGCGCCATGCCAAGCGCCCAGGCAGGACGCATCGCGATCTGCGCCAGCAGCCGCGGGGTCAGCCTGGGCGGCTGGGTCAGGCCGGAGCGGGTCTGCCGCTCCCGGCGCGAGGCGGCGGGCACATCCACCGTCAGCACAAGCGTCCTGAACCCCGCATCCCGGGCCCGCGCCAGCAGGTCGGCGCGGATGCCCTCGTCCTTGGGCGGGTACAGCTGGAACCAGGCGTCCTGGCCCAGATGCGGCGCCAGATCCTCGGGCGATTGGCTGGCCACGGTGGACAGGCAAAAGGGAATGCCCGCCGCGGCGGCGCTGCGCGCCAGCGCGGCCTCGGCATCCGGCCAGATCAGCCCGGACATGCCCACCGGGGCGATGCCGAAGGGCAGGGCCTGCGGCGCGCCCAGGAACCCGGTGCTCAGATCCGGCTCCATCGGCCCGTGCAGGATGGACGGTAGAAAACGGATCCGGTCCAGCGCCGTGCGGTTGCGGGCGCGGGCCTGCTCGGCACCGGTGCCGCTGTCCAGGTAATCCCAGACAAACCGCGGCAGCCGCGCCTTGGCGCGGCGTTTCAAATCGTCGAGGCCGGGGTAGCGCTGATGCAGATCCATCCGTGCATTTGGAGTGCGGGGGCGGAAAATGTCCAGCCCCCGCGCAGGCTTGGGAAGGCCCTAGCCGGCTTTCGGCAGGGCAGGCAGCGTGTCCGCTTCGGCCTGGCCGCCGCTGTCGCCCGGGCTGGAGACGCAGATCTGGTTCCTGCCCTTGGCCTTGGCCGCATACAGCGCGTCATCCGCAGCCCGCAGCAGTTCCTGCGGGATCAGCCCGTGTCTCGGGAAATGCGCAACGCCTGCGGAAATGGTGATGCGCGGCAGGTTCTTCTCGCCGTAGCGCACGGTGATTTCCTCAACCTGCTGCCGCAGCAGTTCGGCCCGGGTGACCGCATCTTCCGGCGTGGCCCCCGGCAGGATCAGGGTGAACTCCTCGCCGCCCGGGCGGCAAGCCACCTCATCCCCGTCGCAGGCCTTTTCCAATGCTGAGCCAACCGCACGCAGCACCATGTCGCCTGCATCGTGGCCATGGTTGTCATTGAACTTCTTGAAGTGGTCGACGTCCACGGCAACCACGCTCAGCGCCGTGCCGCGCAGCTCGCTGGCGTGGATCAGCTTGCGCAGGCTGTCGGTCATATGGCGGCGGTTGTATAGACCGGTCAGCGGATCGCGCACGGATTGGTCATGTAGCTGGTCGCGCATCCGGACATTGGCAATGGCCATGCTGATCTGCTCGGCGCACATCTGCGCCAGCTGCTTGCAGCTGGTAAAGTCCCCGGCCCGGCTGGGCCGCGCCCGCAAATGCATCAGGCCGACGGTTTCACCATGCGCCAGGATCGGGAAGCAGAAATAAGGCCGCCCGTCATGGGGTTCCGCGTGCTCGCAGGTAAAGGCCACCTCGGTGGAGCCGAACTCATAGGTGCGCCCGCGGCGCAGGCCCCAGCATTCGCCGGGGTGGATGTGATCCTTGTGGCTGCCGCCGTTCCAGCTCACGCAGCCGTCGAGTACGTCCCGCGAATTGGAGAACACATAGACGCTGCCCTCGGCATCCGGCAGCAGGTGGCTCATGAATTCCGATACCATCTTGAACAGCTCGTCGAGCGAGCGGCAGGACTGCAGCCATTCGTTCAGCTCGCCCAGCAGCTTCACTTCGCGCGCGAGCTGCATCTGGTTGGCCATGACCTCGTGATCCTTGGCAGAACGCTCCTCCACCTGCCGCATGGTGCGGCGGTTGGTCTTGAAAACAACAATGGTGACAACGGTCATTGCTGCAATCGTGACGATCGATATCAGGGCAAGCGAAAACCGGACCCGGGTGATGAATGTGTTCCTGACCTCCGTGATGTCCGAATAAAATTCGATGGCGCCGATAAAGATACCCTCGTGCATGACCGGCGAATACACCTCGGCCACCTCGCGCACAGGGATGGAACCGTCCGGATTGACCGCCGTCATGAGACCGTCAACTTCGGTTGCCGGCTTTTCCTCATGCTTGTAATAGACGACGCCCTTGGAAACGGTGGACTGAAAATACGGCTTGGTGTTCCGGTCGCCAATGTTCTCGGCCCGGGTGGACCAGAAAATGGTGCCGTCCGCCTCGAACAGGTTCAGCCGGTACACGTCCGAGGTTTTCGGCATCAGGCTCAGATACTCGGTGTCTCGTTCGGTCAAATCGCCAAGGACAAAGGTATCCTCGCTGCTGGAGAGGTGCAGCAGAACGGCGCGCCGCCAGGTGCCGGCCTGCTTGCGAAGGTCCGCCTCCAGCATCCGGTCGACAATCGGGGCGGGCACCGTCAGCACGGCCCAGGCGGCCAAAGCGGCCACGGCGAGCAGGGCAAAGAAAAGAGAGTATGCTTTGAACTGGGGGAGCAATGTCCTGGCCAGGCGGTTTGTCATTTCGTAATCCCAAAATTGGCGGATTTTGCGGTAGGATCGCGATTTGCCCCTGTTAAAAGGTAAAGATAACCCGCTGCAGGTCATGAAGAATAAAGACAATGCAACTTAACCTGACCGGCCGGTTGGGCGGCATGGGCTGCAAATTCAGGGTGAACAGACTGTGAACGTCCTCTTTCCGCCGCGGCTGAATCAGGCTAGGGTCGCGGCATGAGCAGTTTCGACGAAATGGACGCCTTTGAGGGCGCATCGCTGTCGGCCCGCGCCATGCAGGCGCGGCCGATGCCGTATCTGGACAGCCTCAACCCGGCACAGCGGGAGGCGGTGGAATGCCTCGACGGCCCTGTGCTGATGCTGGCGGGGGCGGGCACTGGCAAGACCAAGGCGCTGACCACCCGCATCGTGCATCTCCTCAGCACCGGCCGGGCGCGCCCGAACGAGATCCTGTCGGTGACCTTCACCAACAAGGCCGCCCGCGAGATGAAGGAGCGGGTAGGCGCCATGCTGGGCCAGGCGGTCGAGGGCATGCCCTGGCTCGGCACCTTCCACTCGATCTGCGTCAAGCTGCTGCGCCGCCACGCAGAACTGGCGGGGCTGAAATCGAACTTCACCATTCTCGACACCGACGACCAGATCCGCCTGCTGAAGCAGCTGATCCAGGCCGCGGGCATCGACGACAAGCGCTGGCCCGCGCGGATGCTGGCGGGCATCATCGACGACTGGAAGAACCGTGCCCTGGCGCCGGACAAGGTGCCGGCCGGCGACGCCAGCGCCTACAACAGCCGCGGCACCGAGTTCTATGCACAGTACCAGACCCGCCTGCGCGAACTGAACGCGGTGGATTTCGGCGACCTGCTCCTGCACATGGTGACGATCTTCCAGAACCACCCGGACGTGCTGGAGCAGTACCAGCGCTGGTTCCGCTACATCATGGTGGACGAATACCAGGATACCAACGTCGCCCAGTACCTGTGGCTGCGGCTGCTGGCCGGCAGGCACAAGAACGTCTGCTGTGTCGGCGACGATGACCAGTCGATCTACGGCTGGCGCGGCGCGGAGGTCGGCAACATTCTGCGGTTCGAAAAGGATTTCCCCGGCGCCATGGTGGTGCGGCTGGAACAGAACTACCGTTCCACCGGCCATATCCTCGCCGCCGCCGCGGGCGTCATCCGCGGCAACCAGGGCCGTCTCGGCAAGGAGCTGTGGACCGAGGCCGGCGATGGCGAGAAGGTCCGCCTGATCGGCCATTGGGACGGCGAGGAAGAGGCCCGCTGGATCGGCGAGGAAATCGAGGCGATGCAGCGCGGCACCCGCGGCCAGTCGCCCATCGGCCTCAACAGCATGGCCATCCTGGTCCGCGCCTCCCACCAGATGCGCGCGTTCGAGGACCGCTTCCTGACCATCGGCCTGCCGTACCGCGTGATTGGCGGCCCGCGCTTCTATGAGCGGATGGAGATCCGCGATGCCATGGCTTATTTCCGTGTCGTGGTCTCGCCCGACGACGACCTGGCGTTTGAGCGCATCGTCAATACTCCGAAACGCGGCCTCGGCGACAAGGCGCAGCAGACCATTCAAGGCATCGCCCGCGAAAATGGCGTTTCACTGGTGGAGGGTGCGCGGCTTGCAGTCGAGAGCGGCCAGATCAAGGGTAAGGGCGGCGGCGCCCTGCGCCAGCTGGTCGAAGGCATCGCCCGCTGGGGCCGCATGGCGGGCGACGCCGGCATGACCCATATGGAGCTGGCCGAGATCATCCTGGATGAGAGCGGCTACACCGCCATGTGGCAGAACGACAAAAACCCGGACTCGCCGGGCCGCCTGGAAAACCTCAAGGAACTGGTGAAGGCGCTGGAATCTTTCGAGAACCTGCAGGGCTTCCTCGAACATGTCAGCCTGGTGATGGACAACGACAAGCAGGACGCGGACGAAAAGGTCTCAATCATGACCCTGCACGCGGCCAAGGGCCTCGAATTCCCCGCGGTCTTCCTCCCGGGCTGGGAGGATGGCCTGTTCCCCTCGCAGCGCTCGATGGACGAAAGCGGCCTGAAAGGCTTGGAGGAAGAACGCCGCCTTGCCTACGTCGGCATCACAAGGGCGGAGGAAATCTGCACCATTTCCTTTGCCGGCAACCGCCGGGTGTTCGGCCAGTGGCAATCGCAGCTGCCCTCCCGCTTCATTGATGAGCTGCCAGAGGAGCACGTCGAAGTGCTGACGCCCCCGGGTCTCTATGGCGGCGGCTACGGCGCTGCCGCGCCCGGCGGATCCATGGGGACAGGGCAGGTCCGCTCCACCATCGAGGAGAAAATGGCGCAGGCCGACGGCTACAACTCCCCCGGCTGGAAACGGATGCAAGCCCGCGCGGGCCAGCGCGGGTTGTCGCAGCCGAAGGAAAGCAAGCATCAGGTGATCGACCTCACCGCCACCTCCAGCTTCACCCTGGGCGAGCGGGTGTTCCACCAGAAATTCGGCTATGGCGCCATCACCGGCATCGAGGGCGACAAGCTGGAAGTGGATTTCGAGAAGGCTGGCCCCAAGAAGGTGGTTGCCCGCTTTGTCTCCGCCACGGACGACGTTCCCTTCTGATCAGCCCGGTTTGGCCGGCTGTGCCGGCGGATCGGATCGCGCAGCGATCCGATCCGGGCGCGGGGG
>NZ_JBHUPT010000025.1:0-34297 GCF_049056525.1 Leisingera coralii
CGCCACCCCCTTCCTCTGACACAAGCCTGACATTGGCCGGGCTTTTGCCTGGCTGCAGCCGCTTGTCCGCGGAAGGGCTCTGTTCAGTTGTCCGGAAAACAAGAAACGGCGGCGCCCAGGGAGGAGGAGGGGCACCGCCGTTCTGTCAAACACCGGGAAACAGGGAGGAGGAGATCCCGGTGATTCAAACCCGGCTTGTCACCGGTATAGGGTGCGGCGGCATCAGGGAGGAGGAGGATGCCGCCGCCAAAGACAGGCTCTTCAAGGGAGGAGGAGGAAGAGCCTGATCTCTATCAGTTATTCTCGTAAGCGGCCTGGTAGGCGACGCGCTTGATTTCGGACCTGTTCAGGCCCAGGTCGGCCAGGTCGCGGGCCGACAGCTCCGACAGCTCGCTGACGGTCTTGCGGTACAGGCGGTAGCGGACGAACTTGACCAGCAGGGCATCCAGGAAGCCAACCGGGGATGCAATGTTCACCGCGGAGATCTGTTGTGCTGCTGCCATCGTTCTGTTCCTTCGTCTAACCGTACCGTCGTGTGCCGCTGTGGCATTTCTTGAATGACAATTTAAGGATCTGCTGCCGGGGCGCAATCCCGTGCTTCGTCATTGCTGCTATGCAGCATTTGCATGGGTGACGTATGGGTATGTAACTGGAATATGACAATATTTTCGGCAGCCGCTTACGCATCTGTATAATTTCCAGGCACCGTGCCGCGGTCTGCGCATGGCCGGCTGCGCGGCCTGTTGACAGGCGGTTTGGCTGGCGGCGCATCCGCCGCTCCGCGACCCGCATGCGGTAATCGGGCCTGGCGGGTTTCAAGCTCTGCCGCCGCCGCATATATATGTGCCGGATAACACGCAGGAGAGCAGAGATGCCGGTCACCCAGGATCAGATTCATGCAGTTTTGGAGCGGCTGGCCCTGCCGGACGGCGGCACCCTGGTGTCGCGGGACATGCTGCGGGCGCTGCGCATCGAGGGCAGCAAGGTCAGCTTCGTGATCGAGGCGCCGAGCCCCGAGATCGCCAAGCTGATGGACCCCCTGTGCAAGGCCGCCGAGGCCGCCGTGCTGTCTCTGGAGGGGGTGGAGAGCGTCTCCATTGCACTGACCGCCCATACCCCGCAGCAGCCCGCCCCCAGCCTCAAGGTCGGCGGCCACCCGAAACCGCAGGCGGAGCCGCTGAAGCCGGCAGGCGTCCAGCGCATCCTGGCGATTGCCTCCGGCAAGGGCGGGGTGGGCAAATCCACCGTCGCCTCCAACCTCGCCGTGGCGCTGGCCAAACAGGGCCGCAAGGTGGGGCTGCTGGATGCCGATATCTACGGCCCCTCCCAGCCCCGCATGATGGGCGCCAAGGGCCGGCCCGCCAGCCCCGACGGCAAGACCATCGAACCGCTGCACGCCCATGGCGTCACCCTGATGTCGATCGGCTTCATGCTGGAGGAGGGCAAGGCGGTGGTCTGGCGCGGCCCGATGCTGATGGGGGCGCTGCAGCAGATGCTGGGGCAGGTGAACTGGGGCGAGCTGGATGTGCTGATCGTCGACCTGCCGCCCGGCACCGGCGACGTGCAGCTGACGCTCTGCACCAAGGCGGAAGTTTCGGGTGCCATCGTCGTCTCCACCCCGCAGGATGTGGCGCTGCTGGATGCGCGCAAGGCGATGGACATGTTCAAGACGCTGAAGACCCCGGTGCTGGGGCTGATCGAGAACATGTCCTTCTTCACCTGTCCGGATTGCGGCGGCGAGCATCACATCTTCGGCCATGGCGGCGTCGCGGCCGAAGCCGAAACGCTGGGCCTGCCGCTGCTGGGCGCGCTGCCGATCGACCTGGAAACCCGGCTGGCCGGCGACGGCGGCACGCCAGTGGCTGCGGGCGAGGGGGCAATGGCCCAGGCCTATGCCCGGATCGCCGAAGGGCTGGTCAGGGGCGGCATGGCCTAATGGCCTAACGCCCCGCGGGCCGCACACTTTCTCTATATATAGTGGCACCGTGCACCGGATGGCCCGCCCCTGTGGCGGGCCTGCTGCTGTTTGCGGCCCGCAAATGGGCACGGATGGGATCGTCTGCCTGGATTGGGACTGGATGGGACCGGCCGCCCGGCACGGGATCGCATGGGATGGCTGGGAAAGCATGGGACAGCCGGGAAATCACGGGGCCGGCGGGAATTCATGGGCGTTATGGGAAATCATGGCCCGATTTTCTGCCCAACCCCTCTTGCCAGCGCGAATCACCCCGTGCTGAAACGCCAATCAAGGGAATTTCCGGCGCTGTGAAAAGGGGTGGTTTGCGAACGTAGTGAGAACATCGGTAAAATCCGCGAGTCTCCCGGCGGAATCGCGGGAAACTATGGGAAAAAAATTGCCTCCGCAACTCACCTCTATATCTAGTGTTTGCGGTCGATTTGCGCACAACAAGTTCTGAATTTTGCCCTGATGTGGCCACGAATCTCTTGCGAATCTCTGCATTCATCGCCACGCCCTCAGCGGTTTCCCGCAGAAAACAGTTGCAGGGCCATCAATTCCCATAGTATCCCTAGTTCATCAGATGAGACGAGGGACGGGGCGCCAAACGACCCCAAACCACAAAACAAAACAAGCAGGTTTCATACAGGCCTTCGCTTTCATCGAACCAAGAGATCCGGCGCGCGGGCGAGCAGACATCCCCCCAGGTGGCGCGCGCAGTCGGACATCCCGCAAAGCGGGCCAAGGCGGCGGGTTGATCAGTGGCAGCAGATCAACCCGCCCCTTTTCTTTCTGGGGGACGGATTAACGCGAGGGACGCGCGAAAAGGACGGGAAATTGGGCCGCAGGTTCAGAGGCGAAAGCCACCACAAGGTGGACAGCAAGGGGCGGGTGTCAATCCCCGCCTCCTTTCGCCGTGTGCTGGAGGCCGCCGACCCGAACTGGCAGCCGGGCCAGAACCCCGAACTGGTGATCGTCTACGGCGACCATCGCCGCAATTTCCTGGAATGCTATACTATCGAGGCGATCGAAGAGGTCGACGCCAAGATCGACCAGCTGCCGCGCGGCTCGATGCAGCGCAAGATGCTGCAGCGGATGTTCCACGGCCAGTCCTTCCCGACCAACGTGGATGAGACCGGCCGCCTGGTGCTGCCCGCCAAGCTGCGCCAGAAGATTGATCTGGAGGCCGAGGCCTTTTTCATCGCCGCGGGCGACACCTTCCAGATCTGGAAGCCGGAAACCTATGAGGCCGAGGAACTGGCCCAGGCCGAGAAATGGATGGAAGAGCTGCCCGACGACTTCGATCCGATGGAATTCCTAGATGGCGCCGGGAGCGCTTGAGACATGACCCAGGACCAGAAAGCTGCCAATGGTCCCCACATTCCCGTTCTTCTGCGTCCGCTCTTGCAGGCGGTTGCCCCTGTTACCGGCCGCTGGCTGGATGGCACCTTCGGCGCCGGCGGCTATACCCGCGGCCTGCTGGAGGCCGGGGCGGAGCAGGTGATCGGCGTTGACCGCGACCCGCTGGCCTTTGAACTGGCAAAGCCCTGGGCAGGGGAGTACGGCGACCGCCTGATCCTGCAGCAGGGCGTGTTCTCCCGCATGGATGAATATGCCCAGGACCTCGACGGGGTGGTGCTGGACCTCGGCGTCTCCTCCATGCAGCTGGACCTGGCCGAACGCGGCTTTTCCTTCATGAAGGACGGCCCGCTGGACATGCGGATGTCGCAGTCCGGCCCCTCCGCCGCCGACCTGATCGCGGAACTCACCGAGGCGCAGATCGCCGATATCCTGTTCCACTACGGCGAGGAGCGCGCCAGCCGCCGCATCGCCAAGGCGATTGTCCGGGAGCGCGAGATCGAGCCGATCACCACCACCCTGCGCCTCGCGAGCATCATCGAGAGCTGCCTGCCGCGCGCCAAGCCCGGCCAGTCGCACCCGGCGACCCGCAGCTTCCAGGCTTTGCGCATCGCGGTGAACGCCGAATATGACGAGCTGTTCGAGGGGCTGCTGGCCGCGGAACGGGCGCTGAAGCCCGGCGGGCTGCTGGCCGTCGTCACCTTCCACTCGGTCGAGGACCGCATGGTCAAACGCTTCTTCCAGCACCGCGCGGGCAAGACCGGCCGCGCCAACCGCTATGCGCCGGAGCAGGAGGAAGCCCCCGCCCAGTTCGAGCTGGTCACCCGCAAGGCGGTGGGGCCGGACGAGCAGGAGCTGGCCGAAAACCCCCGTGCCCGTTCCGCCCGCCTGCGGGTCGGGCGCCGCACCGATGCCGCACCGGGGCCGATCTCGGCCAAGGACCTTGGAATGCCGCAGCTGAAAGAGGCGCGTAAATGAAGACCTTGCTGTATGCCGCAACTTGTCTGGCTGTCTTTGGCCTTGCCTTTTGGGCCTACCGCGAAAACTACGCTACCCAGCAGGTGCTGAAGGAAACCCGGGTGCTGCAGCAGCAGATCGGCGCGGCGCAGGTCCGGCTCAGTGTCCTGCGTGCCGAATGGGCCTATCTCAACCGCCCGCAGCGGCTGCGCGATCTGGCGGACATCAATTTCGACCGCCTCGGCCTCCTGCCGCTGCGCCCCGACCAGTTCGGGCGGGTGGATGAGGTCTCCTACCCGGCGCCGCCGGAGCTGGAGATCACCAACGAGGTCGAAGTCACGGGCCTGAACGCAGGGAGCAGCCAGCCATGATCCGCACGCCGCTCCGCCCTCTGGCCCGCATCCTTCATGCCCGCGCGACCGGCGAAAACCCGGATGCGATCGAACGCGAAAACATCAGCCTGCGCCATCAGGAGATGCAGGTGCAGGCCCGCCAGCGCGCCGAGGGGCGGCTGCTGGTGCTGGGCCTGTTCTTTGTCTGCGCCTTCGGGGCAATCATTGCCCGCATGGCGATGACGGCGGTCTCCGAGCCGGCCGAGCCGGTGGCCAGCGTGCCCGGCAGCGCCATCGCCATGCAGCGCGCCGACATCGTTGACCGCAACGGCCGCCTGCTGGCCACCAATTTCGAAACCCATTCGCTTTATGCCCAGCCGCCGCAGATGATCGACCCCATCGGCGCCGCGGAAAAGCTGGTGGAGATCTTCCCCGACCTGGACCGCGAGCGGCTGATCAAGGATTTCACCGGCAAGCGCAAGTTCCTGTGGGTGAAGAAGAAAATCAGCCCCGAGCAGCTGCAGGCGGTGCATGACATCGGCGATCCCGGCCTGATGTTCGGCCCGCGCGAGATGCGGCTGTATCCGAACGGCAGCCTGGCCGCGCATGTGCTGGGCGGTGCAGGCTTTGGCAAGGAGGGCGTGAACGCGGCTGAGGTGATCGGCGTCGCCGGTGTCGAGCGCCAGTTCGACGACTACCTGCGCGACCCGGCCAACGGCGGCAAGCCGCTGCAGCTGTCGCTGGACCTGACGGTGCAGGCGGCGGCGGAGCAGGTGCTCTATGGCGGCATGAAGCTGATGAACGCCAAGGGCGCGACTTCGATCCTGATGGACGCCCACACCGGCGAGGTGATCTCGGTGGTCTCCTTCCCGGATTTCGACCCCAACGACCGGCCGCGCCCGCCGACCTCCGGCTTTGATCCCTCCGACAGTCCGCTGTTCAACCGCGCGGTGCAGGGGGTCTATGAGCTTGGCTCCACCTTCAAGATCTTCACCGCCGCGCAGGCGATGGATCTGGGCCTCGTCAACTCCGACACCGTGATCGACACCCGCGGGCCGCTGCGCTGGGGCCGTTTTGCGATCCGCGATTTCCGCAACTACGGCAACGAGATGTCGGTGACCAAGATCATCGTCAAATCCTCCAACATCGGCACCGCGCGGCTGGCGCAGCAGATCGGGGTGGAGCGGCAGAAGAGCTTCCTCCAGACGATGGGCATGCTGGACCCGACCCCGTTTGAAATCTCCGAAGCAGCAGGCGGAAAACCCCTCCTGCCGGCCAACTGGTCGGAGCTGTCGGCGATGACCATTTCCTACGGCCACGGCATTTCCACCACGCCGATGCATCTGGCGGCCGGCTATGCCGCGGTGGCCAATGGCGGCCGCTACGTGGCGCCGACGATTCTGAAGCAGAACGGCCCGCAGCTGGGCCAACGGGTGATGAGCGAGGCCTCCGCCGACGCCGCGCGCAAGATGTTGCGCAAGGTGGTCTCCGAGGGCACCGCATCTTTTGCCGAGGTCGAGGGCTACCAGGTGGGCGGCAAGACCGGCACCGCCGACAAGCCCAAGCCCCGCGGCGGCTACTATGACGACAAGGTGATCGCCACTTTTGCCTCTATTTTCCCGGCACATGACCCGAAATACGTGCTGATCGTCACGCTCGACGAACCCTCCATCATCGCCCACGGCGAGGAGCGCCGCACCGCGGGCTGGACAGCCACCCCGGTGGCGGCTGAAATGATCGGGCGCGTTGCCCCCCTGCTGGGGCTGCGTCCGCAAGTTGAACCCGCGGAGGTGACTGGTATAACCCTCACCTCGAACTGAAACAGGTGAGGGCCGCCATGAGCAGCAGCAGACCAGACCAGCCTCTGAGCCAATTGGGGCTGACCGCCCGCGGCGGCGCCGATCCGCAGATCAGCGGCCTGGCGGTGGACAGCCGCGAGGTGCGCGAGGGGTATCTTTTCGCAGCCCTGCCGGGCAGCAAGGTGCATGGCGCCAAATTCATCCCCGGCGCGCTGGAGAAGGGCGCCTCAGCCATCCTGACAGATGCCGCCGGGGCAGAGATCGCCGCCAAGGTGCTGGAGGACAGCCACGCTGCTTTGATCGTCGTCGAGGACCCGCGCCAGACGCTGGCCTATGCTGCCGCCCTGTGGTTCGGCAGCCAGCCGCAGACCGTGGTGGCGGTGACCGGCACCAACGGCAAGACCTCGGTCGCGACCTTCGTGCGCCAGATCTGGATGGAGCTCGGCCACCAGGCCGTCAACATGGGCACCACCGGCATCGAAGGCGCCTGGAGCTATCCGCTGGCCCATACCACGCCGGAACCGATCACTCTGCACCGCGCGCTGGCTGAGGCCGCCGCGGCAGGCGTCACCCATGCGGCGATGGAGGCCTCCTCGCACGGGCTCGACCAGCGGCGCCTGGACGGGGTGCAGCTGGCGGCCGCCGGTTTCACCAATTTCACCCAGGACCACCTGGACTATCACGAAACGTTTGAGGCCTATTTCGCCGCCAAGGCGGGCCTGTTCCGCCGGGTGCTGCCAGACGAGGGCGTTGCCGTCATCAACATGAACGACCCCCGCGGCGCCGAGATGCGCGCGGTTGCCGCCGCCCGCGGACAGGAGGTGATCAGCGTCGGCCGCGGCCTGGGCGACCTCAGCCTGTTGGGCCTGCGCTATGACGGCACCGGCCAGGACATGCGCTTTGCTTGGCATGACAAGCCGTACCAGGTGCGGCTGAACTTGATTGGCGGTTTCCAGGCGGAGAACGTGCTGCTCGCCTGCGGGCTGGTGATTGCCGGCGGCGAGGATCCGGAGCGGGTGTTCGAGACCCTGCCGCACCTGACCACCGTGCGCGGCCGGATGCAGCTGGCGGCGGAGCGGGACAACGGCTCGGCGGTGTTTGTCGATTACGCCCATACCCCTGATGCCGTTGCCAGCGCCATCAAGGCGCTGCGCCCGCATGTGCTCGGCCGGCTGATTGCCATCGTCGGCGCGGGCGGCGACCGCGACACCACCAAGCGGCCCTTGATGGGGCAGGCGGCGCATGAGAACGCCGATGTGGTGATCGTCACCGACGACAACCCCCGCAGCGAGGACCCGGCGGTGATCCGCGCCGCAGTGAAGGGCGGCGCGCCGGACTGTATCGAGATCGGCGACCGCGCCGAGGCGATCCTGCGCGGCGCGGACATGCTGCAGGCTGGCGATGCGCTGATTGTCTGCGGCAAGGGCCATGAGACCGGCCAGACCGTGGGCGACACGGTGCTGCCCTTTGACGATGTGGAGCAGGCCAGCATTGCCGTGGCCGCGCTTGATGGGAGGATCGCATGACCCTTTGGACCGCAAGCGAGGCCGCCGCCGCCACCGGCGGGCAGGCGCAGGGCGATTGGGCCGTCTCCGGCCTTTCCATCGACACCCGCACCATTGAGCGGGGCGACATGTTCGTGGCCCTGAAGGCCGCCCGCGACGGTCATGACTTCGTGGCGCAGGCGCTGGAGAAGGGCGCCGGTGCGGCGCTGGTCTCCCGCATTCCCGAAGGCGTTCCGGCCGATGCGCCGCTGCTGATCGTCGATGACGTGCAGGCGGGGTTGGAGGCCTTGGGCCAGGCGTCGCGGGCGCGGACGCAGGCCAAGGTCGTGGCCGTCACCGGCTCTGTCGGTAAGACCTCGACCAAGGAAATGCTGGCGCGGATGCTGTCGGATCAGGGCCGCACCCATGCGGCGGTGGCCAGCTACAACAACCACTGGGGCGTGCCGCTGACGCTGGCGCGGATGCCGCGTGACACTGAATTTGCGGTGATCGAGATTGGCATGAACCACCCGGGCGAGATTGCGCCGCTTGCAAAACAGGCGCGCCCGCATGTGGCGATGGTGACCACCGTGGCCGCGGTGCATCTGGAAGCGTTTGAAAACGTCGAGGGCATCGCCCGCGAAAAAGCCGCGATCATGGAAGGGCTGGAACCGGGCGGCGTGGCGGTGCTGAACGCCGATATCGCCGAGGCCCACGTGCTGCGGGATGTGGCCGCGGAGCTGGGCGCATCGGCCCGCTGGTTCGGAGAGAGCGCCGCGGACTACACTCTGCACTCCGCCGGGATCGAGGGCGAGGAGACCGTTGCCCGCGCCACCGCTAACGGCCGTGAAGTTGAGCTGCATATTCAATCGCTTGGCGCCCATTTCGCTATGAACGCACTCGGCGCGCTGGCTTGTGTCGAGGCGCTGGGGGCCGACCCGGTCAAAGCAGCTGAAAGCCTCGCCCTGTGGTCGCCGGTCAAGGGCCGCGGCGTGCGCGAAACCATCCGGCTGGACAGCGGCGCCATCACCCTGCTGGACGACAGCTACAACGCCAACCCGACCTCGATGGCGGCGGCGCTGGCAGTGCTGGCGGCGACTCCGGGCGCGGGGCGCCGGATTGCCTATGTCGGCGACATGAAGGAGCTTGGCCCGCAGGAAGTGGAACTGCACGCCGGGCTGGCGGAGCTGGACGCCGTACGGGGCATCGACAGGATCCACTGCATCGGCCCGCTGATGCAGGCGCTGCACGACGCGCTGCCAGAGGGCAAGCGCGGCGGCTGGTATCAGACCAGCGCCGAAGCCGTGCCCGGGCTGCCAGGTGAAATCCAAGGCGGCGATATCGTGCTGGCAAAGGGCTCTTTGAGCATGGCGCTGGCCAAGATCGTTGACGGCATCCGCGAAATGGGTCACTCCGGCCCCCAATCAGAAAACGCGTAAGAAGAACGAGGGAAGGGCCAGGATGCTCTATTGGCTGACCGCTTTGTCGGACGGGGGGGATTTTTACAACCTGTTCCGCTACATCACATTCCGCGCAGGCGGCGCCTTCTTGACCGCGCTGATCTTCGGCTTCCTGTTCGGCAAGCCGCTGATCAATGTGCTGCGCAAGCGGCAGGGCAAGGGCCAGCCGATCCGCGACGACGGGCCGGAGGGGCATTTCTCCAAGGCGGGCACCCCGACCATGGGCGGCCTGCTGATCGTGGGCGCGCTGCTGACCGCGACGCTGATGTGGGCGCGCTGGGATAACCCCTTTGTCTGGCTGGTTCTTTTCGTGACCATGTCCTACGGGCTGATCGGCTTTGCCGACGATTACGCCAAGGTCTCCAAGCAGAACACCAAGGGGGTGCCGGGCAAGGTGCGGCTGCTGCTGGGCGTGCTGATCGCGGTGACCGCGTCGTTGTGGGCCGCCGCCTACCACCCGGAGCCGCTGCAGCACCAGCTGGCGCTGCCGGTGTTCAAGGACACGCTGATCAATCTCGGGATCTTCTACGTGCCGTTTTCGATCTGCGTGATCGTCGGCGCCGCCAATGCGGTGAACCTGACCGATGGTCTGGACGGGCTGGCGATCATGCCGTCGATGATTGCGGCCGGAACCCTGGGCGTGATTGCCTATGCGGTGGGCCGCGTCGACTTTACCGAATACCTTGACGTGCACTACGTGCCCGGCACCGGCGAGATCCTGATCTTCACCGCGGCGCTGTTCGGCGCGGGCCTCGGCTTCCTGTGGTACAACGCGCCGCCGGCGGCGGTGTTCATGGGCGACACTGGATCGCTGGCACTGGGCGGTGCGCTGGGGGCCATCGCGGTGGCCACCAAGCACGAGCTGGTGCTGGCGATTGTCGGCGGCCTGTTCGTGGTTGAGGCGCTGTCGGTGATCATTCAGGTGCTCTACTTCAAGCGCACCGGGCGGCGGGTGTTCCTGATGGCGCCGATCCATCACCACTACGAGAAGAAGGGCTGGGCGGAGCCGACCATCGTGATCCGCTTCTGGATCATCTCGCTGATCCTGGCGATGATCGGGCTGGCAACGCTGAAGGTGCGGTAAAGGCAGTGGGTGGTGGGCGGAATCGCCCACCCTACGCCTTCTGGCCGCCGCGCCGTGTCATTGGCGGGGCGGTTTGACCTCTCTGATCTCTGGAACCGTTCGGGGCTGCTGCTTCGGGCGGTTTGTCTTTTAGAGGAAGGCGGCGCCGCCAAGGGGGCGGAGCATCGGATGGCCCTTGCCACGGGGCCATGTCCGTCTATCGGCCTGTGCGGACCCGCCCTGCACCCAATGAAGAGGTGGTCTTTGGGGGCCGGTCTCCTGGTCTTTTGTCATGACGGGGAGGACTGTAGCGGAGCGCAGTGAACACCCGGTGAGCGCGGCGTGCGCTGGTTAGGCAACGGGGACTGTGCGGCCTCAGAACACCGACCAGTCCATCTCCCGGGCCAGCCGCTCCATCGCTTCGGTGCCCAGCTTGGAATTGCCGTTGTGATCCAGTCCGGGCGACCACACCGCAACGCTGGCCTTGCCCGGCACAATCGCCAGGATGCCGCCGCCGACACCGCTCTTGGCGGGCAGGCCGACGCGGTAGGCAAACTCGCCCGATCCGTCGTAATGGCCGCAGGTCAGCATCAAGGCGTTCAGCCGCCGGACCCGGCCTTGCGACACCAGGCTTGGCCCCTTGTCCGCGCCGATCAGGAAGCGTCCCGCTTTCGCCAGCTGCACCGTGGTCATCTCGGTGGCGCATTGGTGGAAATAGGTGCCCAGCGTCTTCTCTGGCGTGTTCTTGAGGTTGCCGAAGGAGGCCAGGAAATTGGCATGAGCAAAGTTTCGGTGGCCGTGGCGGGTTTCCGAGCTGGCGACCGCCTTGTTGATGTGGATGTCCTCATCGCCGGCCGCTGCACGGATGAAACCAAGGATTTCCGCCAGCGCCTCCTTCGGCTCCCGGCCCGCCAGCAGCTCATCGGTGGTGACGATGGCGCCGGCGTTGACGAAGGGGTTGCGGGGGCGGCCTCGCTCATGCTCGAGCTGGACGATGGAATTGAAGGCGGTGCCCGAGGGCTCGCGTCCGACCCGCTGCCACAGCTGGTCGCCGGAGCGCCCGAGCGCGATGGCGAGGGTGAAGACCTTGGTGATGCTCTGCGCGGAGAACCGGGTTTGCGCATCGCCCGCGTGAAACAGCTTGCCATCGGCGGTGGCCACTGCAATGGCGAACTGGTCCGGGTCCACCTGGCCGAGTTCGGGGATATAGCTGGCGACTGCGCCGCGGTCGGTGCGGCTGTGCATGTCTGCGCTGATCCGGTCGAGCAAGCTTTGCATATCCGGTGCCACGCGCCGCGTCCTCCTGTTTCCTGGCAGGGAATTTCGGGCATGGGCCAGGGCTTGTCAATCTGACGGCCCTTGCTGACTGCACTGGCAAAGCCTGGATGGATCGGGTAGCGGTTTCAGCACCAATTTCGAGGGAGTGCAGGCGATGATCCCGGTCAAAGGATATGAGGGCGCGAAACTGGCGGTTCTGGGGCTGGGGCGGTCCGGCCTGGCCACCGCGCGGGCGTTGCGGGCCGGCGGGGCAGAGGCCCTGTGCTGGGACGACAACCCGGCAGCGCGCGAGGCGGCGGAGGCCGAAGGCTTTGCCTGCCGCGACCTGCACAAATCCGGCGCCTTTGACGACGTGGCGGCGCTGATCACTTCGCCCGGCATTCCGCATCTGTATCCCAAGCCGAACCCGGTGATCCGTGCGGCGATGGAGGCCGGGGTGCCGGTGGACAATGACATTGGCCTGTTCTTCCGCTCCTTCGCCGAGGCTGAATGGCAGATGTATGACCAGCCGCCGCGGGTGGTGGCGGTGACCGGTTCCAACGGCAAGTCGACCACGGTGGCGCTGCTGCACCACATCCTGCAGGAGGCGGGCCGCGACAGCCAGCTGGCCGGCAACATCGGCCGCGGCGTGCTGGACATCGACCCGCCGGGCGAGGGCGGCGTGGTGGTGCTGGAGCTGTCGAGCTATCAGACCGAACTGGCGCGCGCGCTGACCCCGGATGTGGCGGTCTTCACCAACCTGTCGCCCGATCACCTGGACCGCCACGGCGGCATGGGCGGCTATTTCGCCGCCAAGCGGCGGCTGTTTGCCGAAGGCGGGCCGGACCGGGCGGTGATCGGCGTCGACGAGGACGAGGGGCTGTTCCTGGCCGGTCAATTGTCCGAAGGCGCGGGCGACGACCGGGTGATCCGCATCTCGGCGGCGCGCAAGCTGACCGGGCCGGGCTGGCAGGTCTTTGCCCGCAAGGGGTTCCTGAGCGAGTACCGCAAGGGGCGGCAGGCGGCCTCCATCGACCTGCGCGGGATGATGGGCCTGCCGGGGGCGCACAACCACCAGAACGCCTGCGCGGCCTATGCGGCAGCGCGGACGCTGGGGCTGGCGCCCCGGGTGATCGAGGCGGGGCTGGCAAGCTATCCCGGCCTGCCGCACCGCAGCCAGACCATCGCCGAAGCGGGCGGGGTGCGTTACGTGAATGACAGCAAGGCAACCAATGTGGACAGCGCGGTGAAGGCGTTGAGCGCCTTCAGGAACATCCGCTGGATCTGCGGCGGGCTGGAAAAGGACGGCGGTCTGGACGGCTTGAAGGGGCAGACCGGCAACGTGGCCAAGGCCTATGTGATAGGGCGCGAGGCGGCGGCTTTTGCCCTGCAGCTGGATGTGGAGGCCGAGGTTTGCAGCACCATGGCGGCGGCGGTGGAGCGGGCCATTGCGGACGCGCAGGAAGGCGACACCGTGCTGCTGGCGCCGGCCGCGGCGAGTTTCGACCAGTACGACAACTTCGAGCAGCGCGGCGATGATTTCACGGCGGAAGTGAATAAGCGGCTGGGGTGATGGGACGGCGCAAGGGGGCTTCAGGCCCACCTAAGCGGAAAACCTAAAGGCTCAGCCCTTGGCGGCGATGGCGGTGCCGGCGGCATAGCCCGATGACCAGGCCCATTGGAAGTTGTAGCCGCCGAGCCAGCCGGTCACATCCACTGCCTCGCCGATGGCATAGAGACCGGGGGCGTTTTTTGCCTCCATGGTCTTGGAGGAGAGGCCGTCGGTATCGATGCCGCCCAGGGTGACTTCGGCGGTGCGGTAGCCTTCGGTGCCGGAGGGCAGCAGGCGCCAGTTTTGCAGGGCTTCGCAGAGGGTTGTCAGCGCGGTGTCGGACTGGTCGGCGAGGCGGCCCTTGAGGCCCAGCTGGGGGGCGAGGAACTCCACCAGTTTCGCGGGCAGGTGGCGGGACAGTTCGGTGGTGAAGTCGCGGCGGCCTTCGGCCTGGCGCTGGTCGCGCAAAAGGTCAAACAGCGGCGTGTCCGGGATCAGGTTCGCGGTGATCTCCTCGCCCTCGCGCCAGTAGGACGAGAGCTGCAGCACCGACGGGCCGGAAAGGCCGCGGTGGGTGAACAAAAGCGCCTCGTCGAAGGAAATGCGGCCGTTGGACAGCCGCGCGGGCAGGGAGACGCCGGCCAGCGGCTTGAAACGCCCGTCCGGGAAGGTGAAGGGCACCAAGCCTGCGCGGGTCTCGGTCAGCTCCAGCCCGAACTGGCGGGCGAGGTCATAGGCGAGGCCGGTGGCGCCCATCTTGGGGATCGACTTGCCGCCGGTGGCCAGCACCAGGTTGCGGCAGCTGACGGTCTGGGCTTTGCCCTCGCGCAGCAGTGTGACGCGGTAGCCGTCTGCGGTCTGCTCCGCGGCTTCGACAGAGGTCTGCAGCCAGAGCTCTGCCCCGGCCTGCTGCATCTCCTCCACCAGCAGGGTGATGATCTGCTTGGAGGACCCGTCGCAGAACAGCTGGCCCAGGGTTTTTTCGTGCCACGCGATGCCGTGGCGGCTGACCAGCTCGATGAAGTCCCATTGGGTGTAGCGGGCGAGTGCGGACTTGCAGAAATGCGGGTTGGCGGAGAGGTAGTTCTTCGCCTCCGCATACATGTTGGTGAAGTTGCAGCGGCCGCCGCCGGAGATGCGGATCTTCTCGCCCGGCGCCTTGGCGTGGTCGATCACCAGGGTGCTGCCGCCGGAATAGCGCGCGCACATCATGCCGGCCGCGCCGGCGCCGAGAATCAGGGTGTTTATCTGCATGGCGGGCATCGACCACGGAACCGGCGCCGGCGCAAGGGGGATGCCGGGCGGCAGCCATTTGCGGATTGCCGCCAGCGGCCGGGCAGCTTCCTGCCTGTCAAGACGGGCACGCGCCGGGGCGGTGGGATTCCGCCGAAAGGCGTTCTTTTTCTGGCGCCATGCTTCACGATTCGTTACAGTTTGGATGAGACCCCGAAAAACGGGGCGGAACGAGGCAAATAGTGGCGGTATTCCCATGACTGAGATGGTCTATGGCGCGGTTCCTGTGCGGGCAGGCGAGCCGATCCTTCCGAAATGGTGGCGGACGCTGGATAAATGGACGATGTCCTGCATCCTGATGCTGTTCGTGATCGGGCTGCTGCTGGGGCTCGCCGCCTCGGTGCCGCTGGCGGAGCGGAACGGCTTCGGTAATTTCCACTATGTGCAGCGGCAGGCGGTATTCGGAGTGACCGCGCTGATCGCGATGCTGATGACCTCGGTGATGTCGCCGGTGCTGGTGCGGCGGCTTGCGGTGATCGGCTTTGCCGTGGCCTTTGTCGCGCTGGCATTCCTGCCCATTTTCGGCACCGATTTCGGCAAGGGCGCGGTGCGCTGGTACTCGCTTGGTTTTGCCTCCCTGCAGCCGTCGGAATTCCTGAAGCCGGGGTTCATCGTCGTCGCCGCCTGGATGATTGCCGCCAGCCAGCAGATCAACGGCCCGCCGGGCACGCTGATGTCCTTCGCCCTGTGCATGATGGTGGTGATGATGCTGGTTCTGCAGCCGGATTTCGGCCAGGCAAGCCTGATCCTGTTCGGCTGGGGCGTGATGTATTTCGTGGCCGGCGCGCCGATGCTGCTGCTTGTGTGCATGGCCGCCGTGGTCGTGATGGGCGGTGTCTTTGCCTATAACAGCTCGGAGCACTTTGCCCGCCGCATCGACGGCTTTTTGAACCCGGATGTCGATCCCACCACCCAGCTGGGCTATGCCACCAACGCGATCCGCGAGGGCGGGCTGTTCGGGGTCGGCGTTGGCGAAGGCCAGGTGAAATGGTCGCTGCCCGATGCCCATACCGATTTCATCGTCGCCGTCGCGGCGGAGGAATACGGGCTGGTGCTGGTGGCGGTGCTGATCGTGCTTTACGCCTCCATCGTGGTGCGCTCGCTGTTCCGGCTGATGCGCGAGCGCGATACCTTCATCCGCCTGGCAGGCACCGGCCTGGTGTGCATGTTCGGGGTGCAGGCGATGATCAACATGGGTGTTGCGGTGCGGCTGCTGCCCGCCAAGGGCATGACCCTGCCGTTTGTCAGCTACGGCGGATCCTCGCTGATTGCCACCGGGATCGCGGTGGGTATGCTGCTGGCCTTTACCCGGACGCGCCCGCAGGGCGGGATTGCCGACTACCTGAACGGCCGCGGCCGCTGACGAGATTTGGAAAAGAGACCACCTGGGATGGCACAGAAACTGCTCTTGATGGCTGCCGGCGGAACCGGCGGCCATATGTTTCCTGCACAGGCGCTGGCCGAGGCGATGCTGGCGCGCGGCTGGCGGGTGAAGCTGTCGACCGACGCGCGCGGCGCGCGCTACACCGCAGCGTTTCCGAGTGCAGCGGAAATTTCGCAGGTGTCCTCTGCCACCTTTGCCCGCGGCGGGCTGCTGGCCAAGGCGCTGGTGGGGCCGAAGATTGCGGGCGGCGTGTTGTCGATGGCGATGCAGATGCGGCGCGACCGGCCCGACGCGGTGATCGGCTTTGGCGGCTACCCGTCGATCCCGGCGCTGGGGGCGGCGACGCTGCTGAAGCTGCCGCGGATGATCCATGAGCAGAACGGCGTGCTGGGCCGGGTGAACCAGATCTTTGCCACCCGCGTGGCAGGCGTGGCCTGCGGCACCTGGCCGACCACGCTGCCCGACGGTGTGCCGCATGAGCATGTGGGCAACCCGGTGCGCGGCGCGGTGATGGAGCGCGCGGGCGCCGGCTATATCCCGCCGGGCGATTACCCGATGTCGCTCCTGGTGATGGGCGGCAGCCAGGGCGCGCGGATCCTCAGCGATGTGGTGCCCGCCGCGGTGGCTGCGCTGCCGGAGAGCATCCGCCAGCATCTGCGGGTGTCGCATCAGGCCCGGTCTGAGGACCTGGACCGGGTCAGCGCCTTTTACGCCGAACACGGCATAAACGCCGATGTGCAGACCTTTTTCACCGACGTGCCCGCGCGCATGTCGGAGGCGCAGCTGGTGATCTCGCGCTCCGGCGCGTCCTCGGTCGCCGATATCTCGATCATCGGGCGGCCCTCGATCCTGATCCCCTTTGCCGCCGCCGCAGGCGACCACCAGACCGCCAACGCCCGCGGGCTGGTTGACGCCAATGCCGCCGTGATGATCCCGGAAAGCGCCCTTGATATCCCGGTGCTGGCGGAGCATATGGGCGCAATTCTGAGTAACCCGCAGGCCGCCACGCAGATGGCGTCTGCTGCACTAGGCGCCGGAGTTCCCGATGCCACCGAGCGTTTGGTGGCACTGGTGGAACAACTGGCCGAGGAAGGATGAGAGTATGAACCCAGCAACCAAACTGCCCGGTGACGTCGGCCCGATCCACTTTGTCGGTATCGGGGGCATCGGCATGTCGGGCATTGCCGAGGTGCTGTTGAACCTGGGCTACATGGTGCAGGGGTCGGACCTGAAATCCTCCAAGATCACCCAGCGGCTGGAAGAGCTGGGCGCGCGCATTTTCGTGGGCCAGAGGGCGGAGAACCTGGAGGAAGCCGCGGTTGTTGTGATCTCCTCGGCGATCAAGCCGGGCAATGCGGAGCTGGACGAGGCGCGCCTGCGCGGCCTGCCGGTGGTGCGCCGGGCCGATATGCTGGCGGAACTGATGCGGCTGAAGTCCAACGTCGCCATTGCCGGCACCCACGGCAAGACCACCACCACCACGATGATGGCGGAGCTGATGGTGGCGGGCGGCTTTGACCCGACCATCATCAACGGCGGCATCATTCACGCCTACGGCTCCAACGCGCGGATGGGGCAGGGCGAGTGGATGGTGGTCGAAGCGGATGAGAGCGATGGTTCCTTCAACCGGCTGCCCGCAACCATTGCCGTTGTCACCAACATCGACCCCGAGCACATGGAGCACTGGGGCGACTTCGACCGCTTGCGCGACGGCTTTTTGGAGTTTGTTTCCAACATCCCGTTCTACGGCATCGCGGTCTGCTGCACCGACCATCCCGAGGTGCAGGCGCTGGTGGGCCGGATCTCCGACCGCCGGGTGGTGACCTATGGCTTCAACGCGCAGGCCGATGTGCAGGCGGTGAACCTGACCTACAAGGGCGGGGTGGCGCATTTCGACGTGCACCTGAAGACCGAGGACCGGGTGATCGAGGGCTGCACCCTGCCGATGCCGGGGGACCACAACGTCTCCAACGCGCTGTCTGCCGTCGCGGTGGCGCGGCACCTGGGCATGAACAGCACCGAAATCCGCGAGGCGCTGGCGGCCTTCGGCGGTGTGAACCGGCGCTTCACCAAGGTGGGCGAAGTGAACGGCGTCACCATCATCGACGACTACGGCCACCACCCGGTGGAGATCGCGGCAGTGCTGAAGGCGGCGCGCCAGGCCTGCGAGGGCCGGGTGATCGCGGTGCACCAGCCGCACCGGTATTCGCGCCTGTCGAATCTGTTCGATGATTTCTGCGCCTGCTTCAACGAAGCCGACGTGGTGGCCATTGCCGAAGTCTTTGCCGCGGGCGAGGACCCGATCGAGGGCGCCAGCCGGGATGACCTGGTCGCGGGCCTGATCCGCCACGGCCACCGCCATGCCCGCGCCATCCTGAGCGAGGAAGACCTGGAGCGGCTGGTGCGCGAGCAGACGCGGCCCGGCGACATGGTGGTCTGCCTGGGCGCGGGTACCATCAGCACCTGGGCCAACGGCCTGCCCGCGCGGCTGGAACGCTGAGGCATGCGGCTGCAGAAGGGGGCTCTGCCCCCCCGCCGCCTGTGGCGGCTCCCCCCGGGATATTTCCGGCCAGAAGAAGCTGGCGAGCTGAAGGAGCAAACATGACGCTGTCGCTGACCCTTGCCGCCGTCTGGGCGCTGGCCGCCAATATCCTGGCGATGTTTCCCAGCCGGGACAATCACTGGACCCGGGCCTATGTGCTGATTGCGCTGGGGGTGCCGCTGCTGGGCTATGTGACCTGGGAAAACGGCCCCTGGTGGGGGCTGGTGGTGCTGCTGGCGGCAATGTCGGTGCTGCGCTGGCCGGTCATTTACCTGGGCCGCTATATCCGGCGGTCGCTGGGCCGGTGAAATAAGTGCCAGGGGCGGGCGCTGTTAACGAAATATTTCCAGAGCAACTCTGCTTATGAGCGAGTAACTTTCGTTCCTGGTTGAGTGCCGGCATGTGTTTGCCGGCGGTGGAGGCTGCTCATGGGCGCTGTTTCTGCAATCTGGCTGGCCTTTGGCGCCGTTTGGCTGATCGGTTTCTATTTTCTTGCCCGTTACAGGTGGCACCGGCTGGCCAAGGGGCTGGCGCTGCTCTGGGCCGGCATCCTGCTTGGGCTGGCTGTCAGCCTGTTTGAGCAAAATCATGAACACGGCATCCGCAAGGTCGTGTTGTCCCTTTATTTCAACGGCCATCTTGTTTACGGACTGTGCGCGTTCTTGGGCTGGAAATTGGGACAGAAAAAACGATGGCGGCGCGTTCTGAGATCATACTACCGGCGGCTCGCGGGCGGCTGACCCGGCAGAAGCTGCTGGCGGAGCTGACCTGGCTGCGGGTGGGCGGCCCGGCGGACCACCTGTTTCAGCCCGCGGATACAGAGGATCTGGCGGAGTTCCTGCGCCATCTGGATCCGGCGGTGCAGGTGTTTCCGATGGGAGTCGGCTCCAACCTGATCGTGCGCGACGGCGGCTTGCGCGCGGTGGTGATCCGGCTGGGGCGCGGCTTCAATGGCATCGAGACCGATGGCAGTACCGTGACCGCCGGCGCCGCAGCGCTGGATGCGCATGTGGCAAAGAAAGCGGCGGATGCGGGCATTGACCTCACTTTCCTGCGCACCATCCCCGGCTCGATCGGCGGCGCGGTGCGGATGAACGCGGGCTGTTACGGCAGCTATACCGCGGATGTCTTCGTTTCGGCCACCATCGTGACCCGTCAGGGCGAGATCCGCGAGATCACCGCCGATGAGCTGGGCTTCCAGTACCGCCAGACTGCGTTCCCCGAAGGCGCGGTGCTGGTCTCGGCCAAGCTGCGCGGCCCCAAGGGCGACCCGGCGGAGCTGCACGCAAGGATGGAGGCGCAGCTGCGGAAGCGGGATGAGACCCAGCCGGTCAAGGACCGGTCGGCCGGCTCCACCTTCCGAAATCCTGCGGGGTTCTCCTCGACGGGGCGGGCCGACGACGTGCATGACCTCAAGGCCTGGAAGGTGATCGACAATGCCGGCATGCGCGGCGCCCGGCGCGGCGGCGCCCAGATGAGCGAGAAGCACTCCAACTTTCTGATCAACACCGGTGGCGCAACTGCCGCAGATCTGGAGGGGCTGGGCGAAGATGTGCGGAAAAAGGTTTACGAGGATTCCGGCATCACGCTAGAGTGGGAAATCATGCGGATTGGTGATCCGCTTCCCGAATAACCGGAATTCTTGAGCGCCTGCAAAGGTTTGTGCGGCAGCAGCTTGAACGGTAGCAGGATCTGCAGCAGGTCCGGGAAGCGGAAATCTTAACCGTGGTAAAGGCACTGTTAACACGCCGGTAAGATTTTGGGCGTTACGGTGCCGCAAGGACGGCAGGGCGCTGCCGGTTTCTGGGGCGTGCAGCCTCGCAAAAATCAGCCGGAAACACTCCGGCGCAAAATGATAAGGCGGGCCTGCAACGGGTCCCAAGAAACAGGGGCAGTAAAGCCCCGCATGTATTGAGGCGCTTCGTGGTGAGCAAGTCGAGCAGGGCACTCCCGAAAGTCGCGGTGCTGATGGGCGGACCGTCAGCCGAACGCGAGGTATCGCTGTCCAGCGGCCGTGAATGCGCGGCGGCGCTGCGCGGTGAGGGGTTCGAGGTTGTCGAAGTGGATGCAGGCCGGGACCTGCACGCGCGTCTGGCGGAGATCCAGCCGGACGTGGCGTTCAACGCGCTGCACGGGCGCTGGGGCGAGGACGGCTGCGTCCAGGGCGTGCTGGAGTGGCTGCAGATCCCCTATACCCATTCCGGGGTGCTGGCCTCGGCGCTGGCGATGGACAAGCAGCGCTCCAAGGAGGTCTACCGTTCTGCCGGGCTGCCGGTGGTGGACAGCGGGCTGTTTGCCAAGGGTGACGTGAGCGCCGGCCATGTGATGGCGCCGCCCTATGTGGTGAAGCCCAACAACGAGGGCTCCAGCGTCGGCATCTATATCGTGCATGACGCCGCCAACGGCCCGCCGCAGCTGTCGGAGGAAATGCCGGCCGAGGTGATGGTTGAGACCTACGCGCCAGGGCGCGAGCTGACCACCACCGTGGTTGGGGACAAGGCGCTGACGGTGACTGACATCCTGACCGACGGCTGGTATGACTATGACGCCAAGTACAAGCCGGGCGGATCGCGCCATGTGCTGCCCGCCGACCTGCCGCGGGAGATCTTCGACCTGTGCCTGGAATACGCGCTGACCGCGCATGATGCTCTGGGCTGCCGCGGTGTCAGCCGCACCGATTTCCGCTGGGATGAGGCGCGCGGCGCCAGCGGCCTGGTGCTGCTCGAGACCAACACCCAGCCCGGCATGACGCCGACCTCGCTGGCGCCGGAGCAGGCCGCCCATTGCGGCATGACCTTCGGCGAGCTCTGCGCCTGGATGGTGGAGGATGCCTCATGCAACCGCTGAGAGGCTGGTTCCGCAAGTCGGAGGAGGGGCGCTGCGATCCGGCGCCGTCGCGGCTGAAATACCGTTTGCAGCGCTGGATGCTGACGCCCGGCATTCGCTTTGGCCTGCGGTTCGGGGTGCCGTTCTGCCTGGTCCTCGCGGCCGGCAGCGCCTATCTGGCGGATGAGGGCCGCCGCGATGCGCTGCAGGGGCTGATCAACGACGCCCGCGCCGCGATCGAGGAACGGCCCGAGTTCATGGTCAAGGTGATGGCGGTGGACGGGGCAGGCACCAGCGTAGCCCAGGATATCCGCGAGGTGGTGCCGGTGGATTTCCCGGTCAGCTCCTTCGATCTGGACCTGGAGCAGATCCGCGACGTGATCACCGGTCTGGACCCGGTGAAGACCGCGAGCGTCAGGATCCGCCCCGGCGGCGTTCTGCAGGTGGATGTCGAGGAGCGCGAGCCGGCGCTGATCTGGCGCAGCCGCGAAGGGCTGGCGCTGCTGGATGAAAACGGCATTCACGTGGCCGAGCTGGGCCGCCGCAGCCTGCATCCCGATTTGCCGCTGATCGCGGGCAAGGGCGCGGCCGAACATGCGGCGCAGGCGCTGCGGCTGTTTGCAGCGGCGAAACCGCTGGGCAGCCGGCTGCGCGGCCTGGTGCGGGTGGGCGAGCGGCGCTGGGACGTTGTTCTGGACCGCAAGCAGCGCATCATGCTGCCGGCGGAAAACCCGGTGCGCGCGCTGGAGCGGGTGCTGGCGGTGAGTGAAGTTCAGGATTTGCTGGAACGCGATGTGGCAGCGGTGGATATGCGTCTGGCTGGGCGCCCCACCGTGCGGATGTCCGAAAACGCAGTGGAAAACTGGTGGCGGATCCGGCAGTTGAATGGGGGCGGGCAGTAACATGACAGATCTCTATCAGTCGCAGCGGGCAATGCGGCAGATGCGGCGTCAGGCGATGCAGCGCGGCGTGGTGGCCATTCTGGACGTCGGCAGCTCCAAGATCGCCTGCCTGGTGCTGCGCTTTGACGGCACCGGAAAACTGAGCGAGGACGGCTCCATCGGCGCTTTGGCCGGGCAGTCCGGGTTCCGGGTGATCGGCGCCGCCACCACCCGGTCGCGCGGGGTGCAGTTCGGCGAGATCACCGCGATGCAGGAAACCGAGCGTGCCATCCGCACCGCGGTGCAGGCGGCGCAGAAGATGGCCGAGGTGCGGGTAGATCACGTGATCGCCTGTTTCTCCGGCGCCAATCCGCGCTCCTACGGGCTGGACGCGGCGCTGGACCTGGAAGGCCAGGTGGTGTCGGAACATGAGGTCGCCCAGGTGCTGGCTGCCTGCGAGGTGCCGGAATACGGCGCCGGCCGCGAGGTGCTGCACGCGCAGCCGGTGAACTTCGCGCTCGACAACCGCTCCGGCCTGGCCGATCCGCGCGGCCAGATGGGGCAGACGCTGGCGGTCGACATGCACATGCTGACGGTCGATGCCATCGCCGTGCAGAACCTGGTGCGCTGCATCCAGCGCTGCGACCTGGAGCTGGCGGGGATTGCGTCGTCGGCCTATGTCTCCGGCTTCTCGGCGCTGGTCGAGGATGAGCAGGAGCTGGGCGCGGCCTGCATCGACATGGGCGGCGGCTCCACCTCGATCTCGATCTTCATGAAGAAGCACATGATCTATGCCGACGCGGTGCGGCTGGGCGGCGATCACATCACCAGCGACATCTCGATGGGGCTGGGGGTGCCGCTGTCCAATGCCGAGCGGATCAAGACCTTCTGCGGCGGCGTCCATGCCACCGGCGCCGACGACCGCGACATGATCGACATCGGCGGCGATACCGGCGACTGGGAGCACGACCGCCGCACCGTCAGCCGGGCTGAGCTGATCGGCATCATGCGGCCGCGGGTCGAGGAGATCCTGGAAGAGGTGCGGGCGCGGCTCGATGCGGCCGGGTTCGAATACCTGTCCAGCCAGCAGATCGTGCTGACCGGCGGCTCCAGCCAGATCATGGGGCTGGACGGGCTGGCGAGCCGCATCCTGGGCCAGCAGGTGCGCCTGGGCCGCCCGCTGCGGGTGCATGGCCTGCCGCAATCGGCGACCGGGCCGGGCTTTGCCTCTGCCGTGGGGCTGTGCCTGTTCGCGGCCCATCCGCAGGACGAATGGTGGGATTTCGACATGCCCGCCAGCCGCCATCCGGCGGGCACCCTGGGCCGCGCCGTGCGCTGGTTCCGCGACAACTGGTAAGCCGGAACTCAATTCAACCGGAATGGGCAAAGAGGGCGTGACAGCGCCGGAAGGACCCGTTAGGTTGTTCTTAACGTCCGCGAAAAGCGGCGAGTCAGCAGGCCGGGCAGTGGCCAGCCAAGTATCAGACAGACCTTCTCCCGCAATCGGTGATTTGCGGGCGCGACGGCTTTGTTGTGTGTGGCTTGTGCTTGAACCGCAATATCTGCTAGGGACGGCGAAATACCGCGATTTGGTTTTAGAATGAGACCTTATTTTGTGGCACAAAGTGCTTTTTGGGATGACGCATCATCCGCTGCGCGGTAAGATTATGGTGAATAGGACAGGAATAAGCCCTTTGCGGGAGGGCGGGTAACACAGGCGGTAAGAGCATGACGTTGAATCTTTCGATGCCCGGGCAGGAAGAGTTGAAGCCGAAGATCACGGTATTTGGTGTCGGCGGGGCCGGCGGCAACGCCGTCAACAACATGATCGCCAAGGAATTGGACGGGGTCGAATTCGTCGTCGCCAATACCGACGCGCAGGCGCTTCAGCAAAGCTCGGCCAAGAGCCGCATCCAGCTGGGTGTGAAAGTGACCGAGGGGCTGGGTGCCGGCGCCCGTCCGCAGGTCGGCTCCGCCGCGGCTGAGGAAAGCATCGAGCAGATCGTCGACCACCTGGCCGGCGCGCACATGTGCTTCATCACCGCGGGCATGGGCGGCGGCACCGGCACCGGCGCCGCACCGATCATCGCGCAGGCCGCGCGTGAACTTGGCGTGCTGACCGTTGGCGTCGTCACCAAGCCGTTCCAGTTCGAGGGCCTCAAGCGGATGCGCCAGGCCGAAGCAGGCGTCGAAAGCCTGCAGAAGGTGGTCGACACGCTGATCATCATCCCGAACCAGAACCTGTTCCGCCTTGCCAACGAGAAGACCACCTTCACCGAGGCGTTCTCGATGGCGGATGACGTGCTGTACCAGGGCGTCAAAGGCGTCACCGACCTGATGGTGCGCCCGGGCCTGATCAACCTCGACTTTGCCGACGTGCGCGCGGTGATGGACGAGATGGGCAAGGCGATGATGGGCACCGGCGAGGGCGAGGGCGAGGACCGCGCCGTGCAGGCCGCAGAGAAGGCGATTGCCAACCCGCTGCTGGACGAGATCAGCCTCAAGGGCGCCAAGGGCGTGCTGATCAACATCACCGGCTCGCACGACCTGACCCTGTTCGAGCTGGACGAAGCCGCCAACCGCATCCGCGAGGAAGTGGATCCGGACGCCAACATCATCGTCGGCTCTACCCTGGACACCGGCATGGAAGGCCGGATGCGGGTCTCCGTCGTGGCCACCGGCATCGACGCGACCGACGTGAACACCGAAATGCCGGTGCCGCGCCGTCCGATGTCGGCACCGCTGCGCCAGACCGTCAGCGTCGAGGAAACCCGCGCCGCGCCGCTGGAGCTGGAAACCCCGGCTGAACAGCCGAAACCGGCCGAAGCTGCCCCGGCACCGGCTCCGGCCCCCGAGGCTGTTGAACCCGCCGCCAAGCTGGAAGAGCCGTCGCTGTTCGAAGAAATGAACGTGCAGCAGGCCGCCGAGCAGGACCAGTCCGGCGACGTCTTCGAAGAGCCCGAGCAGATGGGCGATGACGGCCTGCCGCCGCCGGCCTATCAGCCGCAGGTGCCGGAATTCCGCCCGCAGGCGGATGTCGCCGGACAGCAGCCCGACGCCTTTGTCGCGCCCAAGGCGCCCGCACCTGGCACCCCGTCGCCGCAGGCGCTGGAGCGTCTGCAGGCCGCAGCCCAGCGGGTTCAGCAGCCGCAAGCCCAGCAGCCGCGCCCGGTGGCGCCCGCCGCACCGGCTCCGCAGCAACAGCAGCAGCAGCCCGAGGGCCAGCGCCGCTTTGGCCTCAATTCGCTGATCCACCGGATGACCGGAACAGCCGAAACCCCGGCGGCCAAGCAGAAGCCCCAGGCGGTGCGCCAGCAGCCCGCGATGCAGGCGCCGGCCCCCTCGGCGCAGCCGCAGCAGGCTCAGGCGCAGCAGGCCGATCCCGACCAGGAACGTATCGAGATCCCCGCGTTCCTGCGCCGCCAGGCCAACTGACGCATCACATATCACGCCGATGAAAGCCGCCTTTTGGGCGGCTTTCTTGTTTTAAATCAGGAGTTTGCGCGGTTCTGAGCGGTGTTTTGCCTATCTGTTACAGCCATGTTTCAAACCGTTACAAAGATTGAGTTGTAGGATTTTTTGCAAAACCTTAACTCTCTTTCGCAACACGGCCCCCGAGGCCGGAAATAGTGAAACGAGGCGCAACGTGCAGAATACGCTCAAAGCATCGGTGGCATTCGAAGGGGTTGGCCTGCATTCCGGCAAACCCGCCCGCATGGTCCTGATCCCGGCTCCGGCCGGACATGGCATCGTGTTCAAGCGCACCGACATTGCATTGGGCAACACCGTGGTTCCGGCGCGCTGGGACCTGGTTGAGCGCAGCCCGCTCTGCACCCGGCTGGTCAACACCTCCGGCGTCAGCGTCTCCACCGTCGAGCATATCATGGCGGCGCTGGCAGGCTGCGGCGTGCACAACGCGCTGATCGAGATCGACGGCCCGGAAGTGCCGATCGTGGATGGCTCTTCGGCACCGTTCGTGCGCGGCATCATGCAGTATGGCGTGCAGCGCCAGGGCGTGCCCGCGACCGCCTATGAAGTGCTGAAGCCGGTGACGGTGGAAAAGGACGGCGCCCGCGCCACCCTGCTGCCGTCGGACCGGCTGACCATCGAATTCCACATCGACTTTGCCGAGGCCGCCATCGGCCGCCAGAGCAAAGTTCTGGACATGCGCAACGGCAGCTTTGCGCGCGAGCTGTGCGACAGCCGCACCTTCTGCCGCCAGGCGGATGTCGAAACCATGCAGGCCAACGGTCTCGCTCTGGGCGGTGTGCCGGGCGAAAACGCGGTTGTGTTTGACGGGGAACGGGTCGAGAGCGGCGCAGGCCTGCGCCACTCGGACGAGCCTGTACGCCACAAGATGCTGGATGCGCTGGGGGATCTGGCGCTGGCCGGGGGGCCGATCTTGGGGCGCTACGTTGGGGAGCGCGCGGGGCACGCGCTGACCAACACCTTGCTGCGTGCCTTGTTTGCGGAGCCGGGCGCAGTCCGGGCCGTCGTCTGCGATGCAGCGATGACCGCACGGCTTCCGGGGCAGGGCCTGATCTGGTCGGAAATCCCGGCAGAGCAGCGCCGCGTGGCATAAGGCAAAGAAACAGGAACGAGCGGACAACTGGCCCGGGACCCTCATGTCCCGGGTCTTTTCCTGTGACGGAAGGGCAGCCGGAGGGCAGGCGTTTCCGCACAGCCTTGACCGCGGCCGGCTTTCTCTGCCATGTGAACGCGGAAGTGGCGAAAGGCGTTTTGCGCGCCATTCGAATATGCTAGAGACGGCATAACCGGGGCGGACACCCGTAAGTCAATGACGGTGAGGTTAGGCATTATGAACGGCATCAGGGCAGGAGCCAGAACCCTCGGCGCGGTTGTTCTGATGGCAGTGCTTGCGGGTTGCGGCGGCGACGGCGGCGCAGTCAAGCGCGGCGAGTCGGTCGAGGCCTATTCCCCCGATCAGATCTATGAGCGCGGCGAGTTCGAGCTGGCCAACCGGCGCCCCAAGGATGCGGTCTATTACTTCGCCGAGGTCGAGCGCCTGTACCCCTATTCGGAGTGGGCGAAACAGGCGGTGATCATGCAGGCCTTTGCCTACCATTCCAGCAAGGATTACGAGAACAGCCGCGCCGCGGCACAGCGGTTCATCGATTTCTACCCGGCGGATGAGGATGCGGCCTATGCCCAGTATCTGCTGGCGCTCAGCTATTACGACCAGATCGACGAGGTGGGCCGCGACCAGGGGCTGACCTTCCAGGCGCTGCAGGCGCTGCGCACGGTTATCGAGGTCTACCCGGACAGCCAGTACGCCACTTCAGCCATCCTGAAATTCGACCTGGCCTTTGACCATCTGGCGGGCAAGGAGATGGAGATCGGCCGCTATTACCTGCGCCGCGGCCACTATACCTCCGCGATCAACCGCTTCCGGGTAGTGGTGGAGGACTTCCAGACCACCAGCCACACGCCTGAGGCACTGCACCGCTTGGTCGAAGCCTATCTGTCACTGGGCCTGACTGCCGAGGCACAGACTGCGGCGGCGATCCTGGGCCATAACTTCCAGTCCACCGAATGGTATGAGGACAGCTACAGGCTGCTGACCGCAAGCGGGCTCGAGCCCAAGGACCGCGGCAACAACTGGCTGAGCCAGATCTACCGGCAAACGGTGAAAGGGCAGTGGCTGTAACGGCCGCTGCGGCAATGGGGCGGGGCGATGCTGCGCGCGCTTGATATCCGGGATATCCTGATCATCGACCACCTGGAGCTGAACTTTCAGCCCGGGCTGAATGTGCTGACCGGCGAGACCGGGGCCGGCAAATCCATTCTTCTCGACAGCCTGGGCTTTGTGCTGGGCTGGCGCGGCCGTGCCGAACTGGTGCGCCAGGGCGCCCGGCAGGGCGAGGTGCTGGCGGAATTCGACCTGGCCGCGGACCATCCTGCCCATGCCATCCTGGAGGAAGCCGGCCTGCCCGGCGGCGACAGCCTGATCCTGCGCCGGGTGAACACCGCCGACGGCCGCAAGACCGCCTGGGTCAATGACCGCCGCTGTTCGGGCGAGGTGCTGCGGGCGCTGTCGGAAACCCTGGTGGAGCTGCACGGCCAGCATGACGACCGCGGGCTGTTGAACCCGCGCGGGCACATGGCGCTGCTGGACCAGTATGCCGGCACCCAGCCGCTGCTGGCGGAGGTGCGCGCGGCCTGGACCGGTGCGGCCAAGGCGCGCAAGACGGTTGCGGCCACCCGCGCGGCGCTGGAGGCGGTGCGGGCCGAGGAAGAGTTCCTACGCCATGCGGTTGCCGAACTGGACAAGCTGGATCCGCAGCCGGGCGAGGATGAGGCGCTGGACACCCGCCGCCGCCAGATGCAGGCGGCAGAGCGCATCCGAGGCGACATCGCCCGTGCCCATGCGCTCCTCAGCGAGGGCGCCGAGGCTGCCATGGGCGAGGCGCAGCGCTGGCTGGAGGGCGTCGCGGGCCGGGAAGACGAAACCGGTCTGGATGAGCCGCTGGCGGCGCTTTCGCGCGCTATGATCGAGCTGGGCGATGCCCAGGACGGGGTCGAGCGGGTGCTGGGCAGCCTGGACTTCAACCCGGGCGAGCTTGAGGATTGCGAGGAGCGCCTGTTTGCGATCCGCGCGCTGGCGCGCAAGCACGGCGTGCAGGCCGACGAATTGGGCGACTATGCCGAAACCCTGCGGGCCAAGCTGGCGGCGCTGGACGCAGGCGACCAGGACCTGGCTGACCAGGAGGCGGCGCTGAAGGCGGCAGAGGCGGCTTATACGCAAGCCGCCAAGCAGCTGGGCGCCGTGCGCCGCCAGGGCGCTGCGGCGCTGGACAAGGCGGTGATGGCGGAGCTGGCGCCGCTCAAGATGGAGCGCGCGGTTTTCGAAACCCGCATCACCACGGCAGAGCCGGGACCGGACGGAACGGATGCGGTGGCCTTTACCGTTGCCACCAACCCCGGCGCGCCTGCCGGGCCGCTGAACAAGATCGCCTCGGGCGGGGAGCTGAGCCGCTTCCTGCTGGCGCTCAAGGTCTGCCTGCGCGGCGAGGATGCCAGCAAGACGCTGATCTTCGACGAGATCGACCGCGGTGTCGGCGGCGCGACGGCGGATGCCGTGGGCCGCAGGCTCCGGAACCTCGCCAGCGGCGGCCAGGTGCTGGTGGTGACCCACTCGCCGCAGGTGGCGGCACTTGGCGGCCACCACTGGCAGGTGCGCAAGCAGGTGATCGACGGCATGACCCTGTCGCAGGTGGTGCCGCTGGATGGCACCGAGCGGGTGGATGAGCTTGCCCGTATGGTGTCCGGTGATACCATCACCAACGAGGCCCGCGCCGCGGCCCGCGCACTGCTGGCCGGATAGCCTGCCGCAGCACCTGGCCGGGTGAGGGTTCTTTAACTGGCTTCATGGCAGTTGTAGGCCATTGAAAATAAAAGACCCGCTGGCAGGTTATGGTGCAAGAAATCCGTTCGTCCCTTTCCGCAATCTCCCTGCAATGGCTGGCCGCCCTCAAGGACATCTGGCGGGTGCTGCGCCACCGCGGCCCCAGCCAGTTTCAGTTCTGGCTGATCGCGCTGCTGATCGGCATCGCCGCCGGTTTTGCGGCGCTGTTCTTCCGCAAGGGGATCGCCGCGTTGCAGGCCTGGGTCTATGGCGCGCCGGATGTCGATTACCTGCATAGCTTTGCGCAGGGCCTGCCCTGGTATGTGCTGGTATCCATCGCCGCGGGCGGCGGGCTGGTGGTGGGCCTGATCCTCGACCGGTTCACCCCGGACGGGCGGGTGCGCTCGGTCGCCGACGTGATCGAGGGCGCGGCGCTGCACGACGGGCGCGTCGAGCACAAAGAGGGGCTGGCCTCGGCGGTGGCCTCCTTCATCACGCTGTCGACCGGCGGCTCGACGGGGCGCGAAGGGCCTGTGGTGCATATGGCGGGCGTCATCTCCACCTGGGTCAGCAACCGGATCAATGCCGACGGCATCACCGGGCGCGACCTCTTGGGCTGCGCGGTGGCGGCGGCGGTGTCGGCCAGTTTCAACGCGCCGATTGCCGGTGCCCTGTTTGCGCTGGAGGTGGTGCTGCGCCATTTCGCGGTCAATGCCTTTGCGCCGATCGTGATCGCTTCGGTCGCGGGCACCGTGATCAACCGGCTGGAATACGGCGACGTCACCGAATTCACCCTGAACACGCCCGGCGCCTTGCAGTTCTATGTGGAGCTGCCGGCCTTCCTGATCCTGGGCCTGATCTGCGGCCTGGTGGCAGTGGTCCAGATGCGGGCGATCTTCTTTGCCGACAAGGTGGGCAACAAGGTGCAGGAACGGCTGCGCCTGCCGCGCTGGCTGCGCCCCGCTGTCTCGGGCGCCATGCTGGGCGTGATCGCGGTCTGGTACCCGCACATCATCGGCGTCGGCTATGAAACCACCGTGCTGGCGCTGACCGGCGGGCTGCTGCTGGGCCAGGCGGTGATCTTTACCGTCGTCAAGACTGCCGCCGTGGCGATCACCATGGGCGGGCGCATGGGCGGCGGGGTGTTCTCGCCCTCGCTGATGATCGGGGCGCTGACCGGGCTGGCCTTTGGCCTGATTGCCACCTCGGTGCTGCCGGACGTGTCGGGCACCCACACGCTTTACGCCTTTGCCGGCATGGGGGCGGTGGCCGCTGCAGTGCTGGGCGCGCCGATCTCCACCACGCTCATCGTGTTCGAACTCACCGGCGACTGGCAGATCGGCCTGGCGGTGATGGTCTCGGTGTCGATGTCCACCGCGCTGGCGTCGCGGCTGGTCGACCGCTCCTTCTTCCTCACCCAGCTGGAAAAGCGCAGCATCCACTGCGCGGCCGGCCCGCAGGCCTATCTGCTGGCCCTGATCCGCGCCGGCACCGTGATGCGGCCGATGGGCGACAGCCGCTGCGCCTCGCTGGAGGAGTGCCAGGCGCTGGTGGAGGAGGGGCTGTGCATCCGCGCCTCCGCCTCGCTGGAGGCGGCGATGCCGGTGTTCGACCGGGCCGGCGTTGCCTATCTGCCGGTGATGATGGAGGAGGGCGGCACGGAGGAGATCATCGGCGCCCTCTACCATGTGGATGCGCTTAAGGCCTACAATCGCGCCCTGGCCGCGACCGCCGCTGAGGAACACAGGTAGGGGCAGGGGGAAAAGCTGCAATTTCGCCCGCGCAAACCCGTGCCGGTTTAGGGGAAACTTTCCCCATTGCTCCCCGGATATGTGCGATTTTGGATACAGGTTAAGGATTAATTAATCTGTGCATTGCCCTGCAGCAATCTCTGGCTGAACATTGCGTGAGAATACCGCAAAACACTCACATCGGCAGGCAACAAGATGCAAAACTTCGAAACTGGCCCGCAAGAGGCTGGTGCGAAACATAAGGCGGACGAGCGGGAAAACGAGCGGGCGGCACTGGAAGCGGTGATCAACTACGCGATTCAGTGCGCGCGGGAAACGGATATTCTCGGCGCAGGTGATTCACTGGAGCAAGCCAGGCAGAACCTCAGCCGGGCTGTGCTCACCTGACGCTCCCAGGCCTTTTCCAACGATAAGCGGGCGCTGTTTGAAGCGGCAGACGGCCGCTGCCTTTCTGCGCGGGTCCGCAAAAAATTACACCGGCGCCAGGGCGCCGGTGCGGGATGTTTCAGACTGTCCGCCCTTTGGCGGGGCGCCCGGGGATGCGCCGCGCTGGTGCCGCCGCAGCCGGGCAGGCCGGCTCAGACCTGCTCCACCTTGACGGAGTCGCTCAGCACAAAGGCCAGATGGCCCTTTATTTCCGCCACCTCTTCCTTGGGATCCTCATAGCTCCAGGCGGCGTTTTCCGTCACCGAGGACTTGTTGGCGATCGAGAAGTAGCTGGCATCGCCCTTGTGCGGGCAATGGGTGGTCTTGCTGGTGCGGTCGAGGAACGCCATGGCGATGTCTTCGCGCGGGAAATAGATGACCGGATCCAGATCGCCCTCCGTCAGCTCCAGCGCATTGGAAGTTTCGCCCAATACGGCGCCGCCGGAACGGACGGTCCAGGTGCCTTCGGCCTTGCGGATACGGATAGTGGTCATGCGTGTTTTCCCATTCTCTTCGGTCTTGTCGTCTTTGGTTCAGTCTATGTAGCAGCCTATGTAACACCGCAGTGTCACAAGGGGGCGGTTGCGGCATCAAGCCACGCCTTTGCGGCGGGGCTGAGCAGCGGGCCGATTTTTGCCAGAACCTCCCGGTGATAGCTGTCGAGCCAGTCTTTCTCGTCCGCTGGCAGCAGGGAGGCATCCACCAGCCGCCGGTCTGCCGGGGCAAAGGTGAGCGTGCGCCAGCACAGCATGTCGCGCTCCGGGTCGCTGGTGTCAAGGGCCGGGGCCTCTTCGACAACCAGAAGGTTCTCGATCCGGATGCCAAAGGCTCCCTCCCGGTAGTATCCGGGCTCGTTTGACAGGATCATGCCGGGCTCCAGCGGCACATGGCTGGTGCGCGCCAGCCGCTGCGGGCCTTCATGCACGCTGAGATAGGCGCCGACGCCGTGGCCGAGGCCGTGGTTGAAATCCTGGCCCGCCAGCCACAGCGGCATCCGGCCGATGCATTCGATATCGCGGCCGGCCAGCCCCTTGGGCCAGCGCAGGCGGGACATGGCGATCATGCCCTGCAGCACGCGGGTATAGGCGGCGCGCTCCTCGTCTCCGGGCGAGCCGATGGCAATGGTGCGGGTGATGTCGGTGGTGCCGTCCAGGTACTGGCCGCCGCTGTCCAGGACCAGCAGGTGGCCGTCCTCCAGCCGGGTGTCGGTCTCTTCGGTCACGCGGTAGTGCATGACGGCGCCGTTCTCGCCGGTGCCGGCGATGGTTTCAAAGCTGATGTCGCGCAGGGCAGGGTCTTCGCTGCGCAAGCTTTCCAGCTTCTTCACCACATCAATCTCGGTGATGGTGCCGGGCGCCTGCGCGTCCAGCCAGGCCAGCATCTCGACAATCGCAGCGCCGTCGCGCAGGTGGGCGGCGGCGCTGCCCGCGATCTCGGCGGCATTCTTGCGCGCCTTGGGCAGGGCGCAGGGGTCGCCCGCCGCTGCCAGGCGGTCGCCAAGCGCATCGGCCACGACCTGCGGCACGGTGCCGGTATCCGCGGCGACAGAGCCGTTGAGGGCCGCCGCGGCCTTGAGGAAGTCTTCGGGCGGATGCACGGTGACGGCGCTGCCGAAGTGGCCCTTGAGGCCCTGGAGCTTCTCCGCTGCCATGAACAGGTCCACCCGCGCGTCGCTGTGCAGGATGGCAAAGCCATGCGCCACCGGGTTGCGCGCCACGTCGCTGCCGCGGATGTTCAACAGCCACATGATGCTGTCGGGCAGGGTGATCACTGCCGCCGCCTGGCCCGCGTCCTGCAGGCCCTTGGCCAGCCGCGCGCATTTGTCCGCAGCGCTTTCGCCCGCGTATTCCAGCGGGTGCGCCGCCACAGGGTTCATCGGCGGTGCAGGCTGGTCCTGCCAGATCCGGTCCACCAGGTTTTCGCTTTGCGCCAGGGTGATGCCGCTGCCCGCCAGCTCCTTGGTGAGCGACGTGAGCTGCCCTGCGGGATGCAGCCAGGGATCGAACCCCACCTTGCCGCCATGCGTCAGCTGCTCCTTCAGCCAGTCTGCCAGCTGCACCTCGGGCCAGGGCACGGGAGTGTACTCCGCAGCCACCTGGCGCTTCACCTGGGTGCGGTAGCGGCCGTCGATGAAAACGCCGGCAATGCCCTGCAGCACCGCGCAGAAGCCCGCCGAGCCGGTGAAACCGGTGAGCCAGGCGAGCCGCTCGTCATGCGGCGCCACGTATTCGCCCTGATGCGCGTCGGCGCGGGGCACCAGGAAACCGTCGAGCCCTTCCACAGCCAGTTCCTTGCGCAGCGCAGCCAGCCGCGGCGGCCCCTGGTCCGGGCGGGCGGTCACGTCGAAAGTCTGATACATCGGCATGTCTCCTGCTAAAGGGGCGGGGCGGCAGGACGCTTGCGCATTCCGGGGCCGCGGCAAAGAAAACGCGCGGGCCGGGGCACGCGCCCCTTCTTGTCCCAAATCGCCCTGCTGCTGGCAAGGGCGGCGGCGGGGAGATTTCCCGGGACCTGACGGCACAATGCGAGGGGCGGACGAACGGGCGGGCTCCCGCCCGGCCTGAGCGCATCTCAGATGCGCTGCGGCCCGTTGGGCCATGCGCCGGAT
>NZ_JBHUPT010000026.1:0-24281 GCF_049056525.1 Leisingera coralii
TAGGTTTCCTTCGCCCCCCCCCGCCGCCGCGCGCGTCAGCGCGCGGCCATGCCCAAGGCTGAGGACGGCATCTGCAGATGCAGGCCAAAGGCGCGGGAGCGCGCCCTTGGGTTGTTGATGGGAGGTCAGCTGGCGCGCTTGATGCCCATGACGCGGGCGCGGGCGCGCGGGTCGCTGTCGAACAGGGCCGCCAGCTGTTCGGTCATCGCGCCGGCCAGCTGCTCCACATCGGTGATCGTCACCGCCCGCTGGTAGTAGCGGGTCACGTCATGGCCGATGCCGATCGCCAAGAGCTCCACCTGCTTTTTCTTCTCCACCATGGCGATCACGTCGCGCAGGTGTTTCTCCAGGTAGCTCGCCGGGTTCACCGACAGCGTCGAATCGTCGACCGGAGCACCGTCGGAGATCACCATCAGGATCTTGCGCGCCTCGGGCCGGTGCACCATCCGCCGGTGCGCCCATTCCAGCGCCTCGCCGTCGATGTTTTCCTTCAAGAGGCCCTCTTTCATCATCAGGCCCAGGTTGGTGCGGGTGCGGCGCATCGGGGCATCAGCGCCCTTGTAGATGATGTGGCGCAGGTCGTTGAGGCGGCCGGGCTGCTGCGGCCGGCCCTCGTTCAGCCAGGCCTCGCGCGCCAGCCCGCCTTTCCAGGCGCGGGTGGTGAAGCCGAGGATCTCGACCTTCACGTTGCAGCGCTCCAGGGTGCGGGCCAGCACGTCGGCGCAGATCGCCGCAATGGAGATCGGGCGGCCGCGCATCGAGCCGGAGTTATCGAGCAGCAGCGTCACCACGGTGTCGCGGAACTCGGTGTCTTTTTCGACCTTGAAGCTGAGCGGCGTGGTCGGGTTGGCGACAACGCGGGCGAGGCGGCCGGCATCCAGGATGCCTTCCTCGCGGTCGAACTCCCAGGACCGGTTCTGCTGCGCCTGCAGGCGGCGCTGCAGCTTGTTGGCGAGCCGCGAGACCGCGCCCTTCAAGGGCTCCAGCTGCTGGTCGAGATAGGCGCGCAGGCGCTCCAGCTCGGCAGGCTCGGCCAGCTCCTCAGCGGCGATCTCCTCGTCGTGGGTGTCCAGGAACACCTTGTAGTCCGGGTCCGCTTCGGAGACCGGCGGCGGGGCAGGCGGCTCCAGCGGCGCCTCGCCGTCGGGCATCTCGGTGTCCTCGGCCAGCTCCTCGTCGGCCATCTCGTCCATCGAGACCTGGGCCTGGCTCTCGTCCTGCTGCTGCTCCTGGCTCTGCTCAGGGGAGGCGTCGGCCTGCTCCTCCTCCGAGTCATCCTGGCCGGTGCTGTCCGGGTCCTGCTGCTCCTCGGCGTTCTCCTCGGCCTCGTCATTGGCCTCGTCGTCCAGCTCATCCGGGTCATCGCCCAGCTGGTCGCCATAGCCGAGATCGGAAATCACCTGGCGGGCGAATTTGGCAAACTCCGCCTGGTCGGCAATCTTGTCCTGCAGGTTTTCCAGCGTGCCGCCGGCTTGGGATTCGATGAATCCGCGCCACAGCTCCATGATGTTGGCAGCGCCTTCCGGCAGGTCGCGGCCGGTGGCCAGATGCCGGATCAGATAGCCGGCCGAGGCGGCCAGCGGCGCCTCCGAGGAGGATTTCATCTGGTCATAGCCGCGGCGGATCGACTCGTTGCGGATCTTCACGTCAATGTTCGACGCGGTGCCAGGCATGTGCCGCGCGCCCATCGCCTCGCAGCGGGCGGTTTCCATCGCTTCATAAAGATCGCGGGCCATTTCACCCTGCGGCACATATCTGGCGTGGGTGGCGTCGTCGTGGAACTTGTGGCGCAGCGCCAGCGCGTCCGCGGTGCCGCGGGCCAGCAGCACCTCCTCGCGGCTCATCCGGCGGGAAACCTGCGGCAGCCGCATCGAGTCGCCCGACAGCCCCGAGGGGTCCACCGTATAGCTGACCGACAGCTCCGGGTCGTCGGCCATAACCTTGGTGGCTTCGGCCAGCGCCTTCTTGAACGGATCGGCGGGGTTGTCGTTGGGCTTTTTCATTTCGTCATCGCCACTTCATCAAGGTTTCAGCGCAACCTAGAATCTATTCAACAGCTTGGCCATAGGTCCAGGTGTGAATCCCGGTGCGGCCAGGGGCCGAAAACAGCCCGTCCGGGGGGCGGCGGGACGCCGGCGGCTCATGACGGCCCCTGCACGGCTCCGCGGCGGAACAGGCGGGGGAGGGAAGGCGCAGCGCCGGTCTTGCTCCAGGGCGGCTACCGGAAGGCGCAGCTGCAATCAGTGAAACAGCTCAGGGTTGTATCTTTGTGCAGGGACTTTCCTGAAGGTGCCGCCATTTGCGGAGATTTGATGTGGCTTGCCGGGCAAGCGGCCTCTTGAATTATTGCTTTAATTGCAGGCGCTTGAATTGAGGTCTGAGAAGAGGTTGCCCGCATTTTAGCTAAAACCTGCCTAATCCTGCAGTTGGTGCGCGACACTTTTTTTTGCAACCTGAAGTTGCGCTCCTGGCCGGGGTCTTGCCGCGCTCAGCCGGCATCCCCGTTCCCGGCTGAGCGGTCATTCGATGCAAATGTGAATCTCTAGCAAAAAGGAAGTGCCGAATGGACGGAAGCAATTTCAACGAAGTCACCCCTGCCGATCAGATCATCGACTATCTGAAGGATCAGGCCAACACGATCCTGTCCTCGGCGCTGGGATCGTCCAAGCTGCAGGGGTTTGCAGTGACCAGCCTTGGCAACATGCCCTACGTCTGGCAGGACCCTTCCACACTGAAGTTCAACACTCAGACCTACACCTGGATCAAGAGCAACCTGCGCTCAAGCACGGTGCCGTACCAGTTCGATCCGGGCACGGACTTCACCAACCAGTATCTGAATACCGCCTCCAAGATCGGCTGGTCGCTGAGCAGCGGCGATCAGGCAAAACTGAACGCAGCGGCGGCAAATGCAACCCAGCAGCAGGCTGCGGTGCTGAACACCTGGCAATCCCAGATGGGCGAGCTGCCGCCGGGCAAGCAGCCGATCGACGGCATTGCCGAAATCATCACAACCGAATGGGCGGATCCGCCCACCACGCTGACCGCGCTGCAGAATTCGATCAATCCTGATCAGCTGCTGAACAAGGTGCCGGCCTCGGGCGGCCCGGTGGTGCCGGTGTTCATGAACTGGATCAACGCGCTGGGGGCCGCGGTGCCGCTGCAGAACCAGATCACCATGAACAACGCCTATCTGAAGCGGGCGATCCAGGCGATCCAGCAGCCCAGCGAAACCAATGGCGGTCTCACACTGAACGACGGTTCCGTGGAGCCGGCTTATGCGGTCAGCACGCCTGTCGCCGATATCGAGAACGCGCTGAAGAACGCCAGCAACAAGATCGAGCTGAGCATGGATGTGAAGCGCGCCACCTCGGATGAGTTCCAGGTGTCGATTTCCGGCGGCGGCGGATTCTCGGTGCCGGTGTTTGATTTCCTGACCTTGGACGTGGGAGGCAGCAGCAGTTATTTCTCTTCTGACATTGCCACCACCAGCAATGAAACAACGGTGAACATGACCTTCACCGGGGTCAATCTGGTGAACTATGGCCCGCCCGCCTTCAGCCAGGCCGGCCAGACCAAGTACTGGTTCTGGATGGATCCGGTGAACGAGGCGATCAAGAACGGCTATCCGGCAAAGGATGTGTCCGCCTTCAAGTTCGTGTCCCAGCCGCCGGTGAGCGATTGGGGCGACAGCGGCCCGTTCGGCTATCTGGCGGGGGCGGCGATTTCCAACTATCCGTCGATCGAGATCGTGGTGAAGAGCTCGAGCTACCAGCAGATCGAGAAGACCTTCCAGCAAAGCGCCAGTGTCGGGATTTCCTTCTTCGGCATCCGGCTGGGCGGCGGCAAGGAGGGAAGCTACTCGCACAGCGTGACGACGGATTCCTCGTCCTCGACGGTGAAGATCACCCTGACCCCGCCTGCCAGCATGGTGGCAGGCACGGTAGTGGACTCGCGCGGCTGGGTGCTGGGCGTGCAGCCGATATTCCCGGCCTCGAAAGCCTGATCCGAAGGTTCCGGCACAGAGCTAACAAAGAAGGCCCGCGCATCGCGCGGGCCTTCCCGTTCAATCGGTTCGCCGCCTCAGGCGACGTTGGCGGCGCTCTCCGGCAGCTCCTCGTCAAAGCAGCGCTGGTAGAACTCGGCCACGGTCTGGCGCTCCAGCTCGTCGCATTTGTTCAGGAACGACAGGCGGAAGGCATAGCCCACGTCGCGGAAGATCTCGGCGTTCTGGGCCCAGTTGATCACCGTCCGCGGCGACATCACGGTGCTGAGGTCGCCGTTCATGAAGGCGGTGCGGGTCAGGTCGGCAACGGTCACCATCTGGGAGATCTTCTTGCGGCCCTCGGCGGTGTTGTAATGCGGCGCCTTGGACAGCACGATGGCGCTTTCGGCGTCGTGGCTCAGGTAGTTGAGCGTCGAGACCAGCGACCAGCGGTCCATCTGTGCCTGGTTGATCTGCTGGGTGCCGTGGTAGAGGCCGGTGGTATCGCCGAGGCCGACGGTGTTGGCGGTGGCAAACAGGCGGAAGAACGGGTTCGGGGTGATGATCTCGTTCTGGTCCAGCAGCGTCAGCTTGCCGTCATGCTCCAGCACCCGCTGGATCACGAACATCACGTCGGCGCGGCCGGCGTCATATTCGTCGAACACAATCGCAACCGGGTTGCGCAGCGCCCAGGGCAGGATGCCTTCGTGGAACTCGGTCACCTGCTTGCCGTCGCGCAGCTTGATGGCATCCTTGCCGATCAGGTCGATCCGGCTGATGTGGCTGTCCAGGTTCACCCGCACCGACGGCCAGTTCAGGCGCGCGGCGACCTGTTCGATATGGGTCGACTTGCCGGTGCCGTGATAGCCCTGGATCATCACACGGCGGTTGTGGCTGAAGCCTGCCAGAATCGCCAGCGTGGTCTCCGGGTCGAACTTGTAGGTCGGGTCCAGCGCCGGCACCCGGTCGGAGCCATCGGCAAAGCCCTTGACCGTCATATCCGTGTCGATCCCGAACACATCGCGGACCGAAATCGCTTCGGTCGGTTTCGCATTCATGTCCACAAAGCCCTCGGTCATCCCAGTCGATCCTTATCCCGCTTCCCTGCCATCAGGGTCCAATCCGCGGGATTGGTGCCCGATCTGGCGCGCGAGGGCAAGGGGAACTGTCGAAGGAAACCAGCTGACGCCGCGATTGTCCCGGAACTGGACCGGCAGCAGCAGGCAGGCAAGGAGGGGGAGGCTGCCGCCGCACGGCCTGGAGCCCGCGATGCACAGCGCCCCCGGCCGGGCAGCAGGGGGCGCATATGCCGGCACTCGTTGAGCTTGGGGGGGTAGCCTGCGGCCGGACATGCTTTTGCCTAGCCGTTTGCGGCAGCATTCGTCAAAGATTGAATTTACCTTGCGCAAAATTTCGGCAAAAGACCGCCCATGGCGCGGTGGCCGGGGCGGTCCTCCAGACCTGTCAAAATGCTGGAGCGGCAGATCAGGCGGCCAGGGCCTGCGGCGGGGTATCCAGGCCGGTCAGCATGGAAATCTCACGGCGCATGCCGGCCTCCAACTGCTCCGGTCTGGCATAGGCCAGGCAGATCTTGTCGAAGACACGGAAGCGGATCGGCATCGAGCCCGCGGCCTCCACGGTGCCGAAGATCGCGCTGGACCTGGCCGCAGCGATGGTGGACTGCAGCACGGCTGCGGGGCCTTCCAGAATGATCTGCAGGGTCCCGCCGCTGCGGATCATCATGCCGGTGGCGCCGTGCTTCTGCAGGACCGGGCGGTTCTGGCAGATGAACCGGGCGATCTGCTGATGGGTGGTGCCGGCGGCGAGCGTGGCGGTGATGACGAGGCGTTGCATGGGCGGTCTCCTGTGCAGGGCGGCGGTTCCGGGTGCGGGGTGCGCTGATACTTTTTGGCAGCTTCAATCTACACGGGAGCTGATGGGATTTCGCGCCAGCAAAGGTGTAGGAATGCCGCTCTGCCGGCGGCAAAAGCGCAGCCGCCTATCCTTTGGGACAGCTGCCTGACCCAAAGGCGGCAGCCGCCGCAACCGGCCGCCGGTACCGGCCCCCGGGACAAAAAAAGAGCGGCCGCAGGCCGCCCTTCGCACATCGGAGTTTTGCCCGGCTTACTTGAAGCTGCGGCTGTCCTTGATCTGATCCCAGGCCCACATGACCTCCTGCAGCTGCTCCTCCTGGCTGCGGTCGCCGCCGTTCATGTCGGGGTGCAGCACCTTGATCAGTTTCTTGTAGGCCTTGCGGATATCCGCCTTGGACCAGTCGTCCTTGGCTTCCAGGATCTCGATCGCCCGGCGCTCGGTGGGGGGCAGGCGGCGGCCGGTCTTGGCGGCGCGGCCCGGGTTCTGGGTGGCATTGGCGCCCAGCACCTGATGCGGGTCCTCGATGCCCAGCCGCGCCCAGGCACGGGCCTCGGGGTCGCCCATCGGCTTGGTCTCGCGCTCCCAGACCTTGTCCTTGGAGCGCTGTGCGTTCAGCTCCGCCTCGGTGGTGCCTTCGAAGAAGTTCCATTTGTTGTTGTACTCGCGCACGTGCTCCTGGCAGAACCAGTAGAAATCATCCAGCACGTCGGGCGCCTTGGGGGCGCGGAATTTGCCGGCTTCCTCGCAGCCCTCCTTGTCGCAGACGCGGGTAGAGGTTTCGGAAGCACCCGTGGCAGCGCGCCGCCCGCGCGGGTTCTTCTTCTTGGCGGAGCGGACGGACATATCGAAGCCAAAGGGATCGGATTTGGTCATGGGCGCACCTTCTAGACGCATCTGTTCGACTCGGAGGCAGCAGTTTAGTCTAAGGGGCGCCAGATTGAAGGGGGCGCAGGCAAAAAAGATGGGGATGAGCGGAAAATGAGCGTTCAGCAGGAAATGGAAGCGGCGCTGCAGGCGGCCTTTGCGCCGAGCGCGCTGGAGGTGGTGAACGAAAGCCACAAGCACGCGGGCCACGCGGGCGACGACGGCTCGGGCGAGAGCCATTTTGCGGTCCGGATCCGCGCAGAGGCCTTCGCGGGCATGAACCGGGTGGCGCAGCACCGCGCCGTGCACAAGGCGCTGGGGAATATCGTGCCGCGCATCCACGCGCTGGCGCTGGATACCGGGGCATAAGGCCGCGCGGCGGCGGGCGGAATCGCCCGCCCTGCGAAAAGCGGACCGGCAGGGCGGGCAATCTGCCCGCCGTTTCCCCGGGCTATTTCTCGTCGCCTTTCTGCTCCGCCCGCTTTTTCAGCGCGGCGGTCATGCCGGACACCGGGCTGAGCTCTTCCACACCATCGTCGGCCTGCATCCTGGCGGCTCCGGCGCCGGGAACAGGCGTGGGGGCGGCCGGCGCCTCCGGATCGCCCGCGGTGGCGGTCAGCGGCGGTTCGCTGTGGCGGAATTCCACGGCAGCGGCCTGCGCCGCGGCCGGCTGCTCCGCGGCCAGGGCACGGCGGAACACCATCACGTTGCGCCAGTTGGTGGTGGAGCCGGTCAGCCCGGACCGCTCCTCGCTCGGCAGCAGCTCCGCGCGCTGGAACTCCCAGCCTTCGGCGGCCATCTCGTTCAGCAGGATCTCGATCGAATTGGCAAAGCGCGCCTCCGGTGTCTTCACGCCCTTCGCCTTGGTGCCCTTGGCCGGAGCGGGGACCACCTTGTACTCAAATGCTTGCATGAACGTCTCCTGTCTCAGAGGGCAGGTTTAGCGGATGCGGGGAAGGGGTCAAGGGCAGGGCACCCTGCCGATGCGCGGCGGCCCGCCGTTTTCCGGCGCGGAAAACGGCTCGGAAAACATGTGTTTTCCGGGCCGGAATTTTCGCAAAATTCCGCCCCCTGCGGCAGCCTCAGCCCTTCTCCGCCGCCATCTGCACCAGCGTCAGGCAGACCTCCGTGGCCTTGGCCATGTCCTGCACCGAAATCCATTCCAGCGGCCCGTGCACATTCTGCATGCCGGTGAAGATGTTGGGAGTCGGCACCCCCAGTTCGGTCAGCCGCGAGCCGTCGGTGCCGCCGCGGATCGGGGCTGAGATGGGCTCGATCCCATGCGCCTTGCAGGCCTCCAGCGCCAGCTCCACCGGAGTCATGTCGTTCTCCAGCCAGTAGCGCATGTTGCGGTATTGCGGGGTGATCTCGCAGGTGATCTCCGCCCGCGGCTCCGAGGCCTGCACCGCATCGCAGACCTTCTGCAGCAGCGCGCCCTTGGCGGCCAGCCCGCCGCGCTCGAAGTCGCGCAGGATCAGCTTGATCTCCATCTCCGAGGAGCCGCCGTTCATGTCGGTGATATGGATGAACCCCTCGCGCCCGTCCGTCGTCTCCGGCGTCATGGTGGCCTGCGGCAGGGTCTGCACGATCTTGGCCGCCAGATGCGCGGCGTTGACCATCTTCTCCTTGGCCCAGCCGGGGTGGATCGAGACGCCCTTGACGGTGACCACCGCCCGGTCGGCAGAAAAGCTCTCATAGACAATCTCTCCCGCGTCGCCGCCGTCCAGCGTATATGCAAAATCCACGCCCAGGTCCTTGGGCAGCTGCCCGCCGACGCCGCGGCCGATTTCCTCGTCCGGGGTAAAGGCGAGGCGGATCTTCGGATGCTGGATACCCGGATTCGCCAGCAGGTGCCGCGCCAGGGTCATCACGATGGCCACACCCGCCTTGTCGTCGGCGCCCAGCAGGGTGAGGCCGGAGGCGGTGATCAGGTCGTCGCCTTTCTTGGAGGCGAGGTAGGCGGATTTTTCCGGCGACAGCACCAGCGCCGGATTGTCGGGGTAGGTGATGTCACCGCCGCCGTAGCCCTTGATCACCCGCGGCTTGACGCCGGTTGCGTTGAACTGCGGCGCGGTGTCGACATGGGCGAGGAAGCCGATGGCCGGCCCCGGCGCGGTGGCCGGGATGGTGGCCAGCACGACGCCGTAGTCCGTCAGCTGCACATCCTGTGCGCCCATTTCCTGCAGTTCGCGCACCAGCAGGTTCAGCATATCGAACTGGATTTCGGTGCTGGGGGTGGCTGAGGAGGTCTCGTCGCTCTGGCTGTCGATGGCGGCGTAGCGGACCAGACGGTCCTCGAGTTCCTGATCGAAAATGCGTTCCATGAAACCTCCGGGATTTTGGGCGGAGCAAAGCCGCTGGCGCGGGGAAGGTCAAGCGGCGGCGAATATGACGGGGTAGTGAGCGGGTTTTTGTCAGCGTGAAGGGCAGCGTCTGACCGCGGGTGGGGGCGGTCGGGGGCTGTCCGGCGTGCCGCCGGACGGAAGATTGGAAATGACACCACCCGGTGCACAGGGGGTGTACAGGGGGTGCACGTATGTCACCCCCATTCCGGCACGAAAAAGGGCGCCGCGAGGGGCGCCCTTTTGTAGTCTGATTCCGGCGGCGGTCAGCCGCCCAGTTTCTTGGCGACCAGCTCGTTCACCGCCTTGGGGTTGGCCTTGCCGCCGGTGGCCTTCATCACCTGGCCGACAAACCAGCCTGCCAGCTTCGGGTTCACCTTGGCCTTCTCCACCTGCGCCGGGTTGGCGGCGATGATTTCATCCAGGGCGGTCTCGATGGCGCCGGTGTCGGTCACCTGCTTCATGCCGCGCTCTTCGACGATCTGCGCCGGGTCGCCGCCTTCGGTATAGACGATCTCGAACAGGTCCTTGGCGATCTTGCCGGAGATTGCATCCGAGGCGATCAGGTCGATGATGCCGCCCAGCTGGGCGGGGGAGACCGGCGACTCGGTGATCGCGTGGTCCTCTTTCTTGAGGCGCCCGAACAGCTCGTTGATCACCCAGTTGGCAGCCAGCTTGCCGCTGCGGCCCTTGGCGGTTTCCTCAAAGAAAGCCGCCGATTCCACATCCGCGGTCAGCACCGAGGCGTCATAATCGCTGAGGCCGAAGTCGTTGATGAAGCGCGCCTTTTTCTCGTCCGGCAGTTCCGGCAGATTGGCGGCGATCTCATCCACCCAGGCCTGCTCGATTTCCAGCGGCAGCAGATCGGGGTCGGGGAAATAGCGGTAATCATGCGCCTCTTCCTTGGAGCGCATGGAGCGGGTTTCGCCCTTGTCCGGATCATACAGCCGGGTTTCCTGCACGATCTCGCCGCCAGCCTCGAGGATGGCGATCTGACGGCGCGCCTCGACCTCAATCGCTTGCTGGATGAAGCGCATCGAGTTCATGTTCTTGATCTCGCAGCGGGTGCCGAGATGCGAGAAGTCCTGGGTTTCCTGGTACTTCTCGTACTGGCCGGGCAGGCAGACCGAGACGTTGACGTCAGCGCGCAGGTTGCCGTTCTGCATGTTGCCGTCGCAGGTGCCCAGATACTGCATGATCTGGCGCAGCTTGGCGATATAGGCGGCGGCTTCCTCCGGCCCGCGGATGTCGGGGCGGGAGACGATTTCCATCAGGCAGACGCCGGTGCGGTTCAGGTCGACAAAGGACATGTGCGGGTCCATGTCGTGGATCGACTTGCCTGCGTCCTGCTCCATGTGGATGCGTTCGATCCGCACGGTGCGCGCGGTGCCGTCGCCCAGCTCCACCAGCACTTCGCCTTCGCCCACAATGGGATGATAAAGCTGGGAAATCTGGTAGCCCTGCGGCAGGTCGGGGTAGAAGTAGTTCTTGCGGTCAAAGGCCGACCACAGGTTGATGCCGGCCTTCAGGCCCAGGCCGGTGCGCACGGCCTGCTCGACGCAGAACTCGTTGATCACCGGCAGCATGCCGGGCATCGCCGCGTCCACGAAGGCCACGTTGGAGTTCGGCTCGGCGCCGAACTTGGTGGAGGCGCCGGAGAACAGCTTGGCATTGGAGCTGACCTGGGCATGCACCTCCATGCCGATGACCAGTTCCCAGTCATGCTTGGCCCCCGCGATCACCTTGGGCTTGGGGAGTTCATATGTCAGGTCGAGCATGGTTTTCCGCCGTATCCGAATGTCCTTGGTTGGCAAGCGTTCTAGGCCCGCTGGCGGGCAGGGGCAAGGGGGCAATGAAGTACCGGAGGGCACATCGATACCCCCTTTGCGCGGGCCGCAGGCCCGGGCAGCGCCCGTCCCGCCCCCATGGGCGGGCGCTTCACGCCCACCCTCGGGACGGGCGCTGCCCTTAGCGTTTGGTCGCCTGGTCTTGATTGTGCCCCTTGGCGGCGCGCACCAGCGGGGCTAGAACTGGCAGCCCGAGCAGAATTTCAGGAGGCCGCCTTGGACACATCCGCCCGCATCAGCCAGACCATTGCCACGGAAATCGGCGCTGCCGCCAAGCAGGTCAGCGCCGCAGTTGCGCTGCTGGATGAAGGCGCCACCGTGCCCTTTGTCGCGCGCTACCGGAAGGAGGCGACCGGCGGGCTGGACGACACCCAGTTGCGCACCCTGGCGGAACGGCTGGAGTACCTGCGCGAGCTGGAAAAGCGCCGGGCGGCCATCCTCGAGTCGATCAAGGGGCAGGACAAGCTGACCGATGATCTGGCGGCCTCCATCGCCAAGGCGGAGACCAAGGCGCAGCTGGAAGACATCTATCTGCCCTACAAGCCCAAGCGGCGCACCAAGGCGATGATCGCCAGGGAAAACGGGCTGGAGCCGCTGGCGGATGCCATTCTGGCCGACCGCAGCGCCGATCCGGAGAAACTGGCCGAAAGCTACATCACCGAGGCAGTCGCAACGGTGAAAGACGCGCTGAACGGCGCGCGGGATATCCTGACCGAGCGGCTGACCGAAAACGCCGCCCTGCTGGGCCGGCTGCGGGAGTTTCTGCAGAAGGAGGCTGTGCTGACTGCCAAGGTGGTCGAGGGCAAGGAGCAGGAGGGTGCCAAGTTTTCCGACTACTTCGAGCATTCCGAGCGCTGGGCGGATGTGCCCTCGCACCGGGCGCTGGCGATGTTGCGAGGCTCCAATGAGGGCGTGCTGACGCTGGACGTGGGGCCGGAGCCGGAAGAGGGCGTCGCCAAGGCCGAGGCGATGGTGGCGGCAGAACTGGGCGCAGGCGGCAACGGGCCGGGCGACAAGTGGCTGCGCAAGGTGGCAGGCTGGTGCTGGCGGGTGAAGCTGAGCCTGTCGATGATGCTGGAGCTGATGGGTGATCTGCGCGGCCGTGCGCAGGAAGACGCTATCCAGGTTTTTGCCCGCAACCTCAAGGACCTGCTGTTCGCAGCTCCGGCCGGTGCGCGGCCGACCCTCGGGCTGGACCCGGGCATCCGCACCGGCGTCAAGGCGGCAGTGGTTGATGCAACCGGGAAGCTGGTGGCCACGGAAACCCTGTACCCATTCCAGCCGAAGAACGATCTGCGCGGGGCGCAGGTGTCGATTGTCAAGCTGATCGCAGAACACGGGGTGGAGCTGATTGCCATCGGCAACGGCACCGCCAGCCGCGAGACCGAGCGGATGGTGGCGGAGGTGCTAAAACACCTGCCTGCCAAGATCAAGGCGCCGACCAAGGTGGTGGTGTCGGAGGCGGGCGCCTCGGTCTATTCCGCCTCCGAGCTGGCGGCGCGGGAGTTCCCCGATCTGGACGTGTCCCTGCGCGGCGCGGTGTCGATTGCCCGCCGCCTGCAGGACCCGCTGGCGGAGCTGGTGAAGATCGAACCCAAGAGCATTGGCGTCGGCCAGTATCAGCACGACGTGGACCAGCACAAACTCTCGAAATCGCTGGAAGCGGTGATCGAGGATGTGGTGAACGCGGTGGGCGTCGACCTGAACATGGCCTCGGCGCCGCTGCTGAGCCATGTCTCGGGCCTTGGCCCCGGTCTGGCAGAGGCGATTGTGGCGCACCGGGATGTGAACGGCGCGTTCAAGTCACGCAAGGAGCTGCTGAAAGTCTCCCGGCTGGGCCCCAAGGCGTTTGAGCAATGCGCAGGCTTCCTGCGCATCCGGGACGGCAAGGAGCCGCTGGATGCGTCCTCCGTGCATCCCGAAAGCTATGACGTGGCGCGCAAGATCGTGGCCGCCTGCGGACGGGATATCCGTCAGATCATGGGCGACGCTGCGGCGCTGAAAGGCCTGCGGGTAGAGGATTTTGTTGGCGGCGATGTTGGCCTGCCCACCGTGCGCGACATTTTCCAGGAGCTGGAAAAGCCGGGCCGCGACCCGCGCCCGTCCTTTGTCACGGCCTCCTTCAAGGACGGGGTGGAAGAAATCACCGACCTGAAGCCCGGCATGGTGCTGGAGGGCACGGTGACCAACGTCGCGGCCTTTGGCGCGTTCGTTGACATCGGCGTGCATCAGGACGGGCTGGTGCATGTCAGCCAGCTGGCCGACCGGTTCGTGAAGGACCCGCATGAGGTGGTGAAGACCGGCCAGGTGGTCAAGGTCACGGTGACCGAGGTCGATGTGCCGCGCAAGCGGATCGGTCTGACGATGAAAAAGGACGGTGGTGCCTCCGCCAAGGAGGACCGCAACGTGCGCGGCCCGGCCAAGGGGGCAGGCCCGCGCCGCGGCGGCAAGCCCGGTGGCCCTCAGGGCGGCAAGGGCAGGATGTCTGCTGGACCCAAGGGCGGGCAGGGCAGGGATCAGGGCTCCGGCCAAAGCACTGGCGCGCTGGGTGCGGCCTTGATGGACGCCTTCAAGAAGAAATGACGAAGCGGGGCCTTGGCCCCAATTCAATCAGGGCAGAGATGCCTGGGCTGGCCGCGCCCGTAGACCCGTAGAAGAGTTGCGGTGAGCGTTCGCCCGGGCGGGTGCGGAACGCGCCCGCCGTGGAGCGGGCGGACGCGCGCCCGCCGCTGGCGCGGCGGGCGGCGGCTACCGCCGATGGCAAAAAATGCTTCGATGCGTGAAAGCCGCGGTCTCGGCCTTAAGCGGGGCTGAATTCCAGCCCTTGTTCGGTAAAGGCAACTTTCTGGCCGCCTTCGATCTCCTCGCGGAACTGGGTGGCGATGGCTTGCAGCGCGCCGGCATGGCCGCGGGCGGCAAAGCGGCTGAGCGAGGTGATGCGGGCGCTGTTGTCGAACCCTTCGGCGGCATGGGCCCAGACCAGCGGATGCAGCTCCTTCAGGTGGTCGCGGATCAGCCAGTCGGCGGCCGCGGCGATTTTCAGCCTCGGCACGTCGGCCTGAATGTTCCGGCCCAGGTCCTTGCGCAGGGCGACGCTGCAATAGGCCGCCAGCAGGTTGATCATCTCCTGTGACGGATTGGCCTGCACGATGTCCTTCAGGCCGTCGAGGAAAAACCGGGTATCGACCCGGGCGCAAGCCTGATCGTCGATGGCGATGGCGTCGAAGTAGACCCAGGTGTAGCCGCCGGCGCCCCAGGTCTCCTCGGTGCGCGCAGCGGTGCGCCGGGCCTCCAGTTCCAGCGCCGCATAGGAGCCGGACCAGCGCGGCAGCATGCGGGTGCCGAGGGTGCGCATGTGGCGGTGGTTGTCCGGGGCCAGATCGATCAGGGCGCCAAAGGCATCTGCGACCGGCAGGGTGCCGCTGCTGCTGCCGGCAAACAGGGCGCATTGCGCCGCCTTCAGGAAGGGGCTGTCCTCGCTGGCCTCCGCGATCGGCTCCAGCAGGGCCGCGGCGCGGTCGAAATGGGCGGCGCAGCGGCGCTGGCTGGAGGCCTGTGCGGCTGGGGCATTTCCGGGGCCGCGCCAGGCCCAGCCGATGTCGATGTGGGCCAGCGCCACCAGGGCGGTCAGATAGGGGTCGTGGCGATGCTCGGCCCGCAGGGCCTCAAACGCCATCAGGCCGCGGATCAGGCTGCGGCTGGCGGCGTCTTTCTGTTCGGACAGGGCATGTTCGGTGGCATTCACCACATCGGCGCGGGCGCCATAGGCGATCAGATCGGCCAGCGGCAGGCCGCAGCGGGCGGCGGCTCGGGTTTCGTCGGCCTCGCGGATCTGCCGGGACAGGTCCTCCCAGCGTTCCTGCCGGGCCAGGAACTGGCCGCGGTCCTGCGCCTCGACGCATTGGGGGTCGCCGTGTTCGCTGCGGATCGGGATGGACAGGCTGTCTTCCAGGCGCCGGGCCAGAAACTGTTCGGCAGGGGCCGGGGAGGGGGCTGACGTTTGGCGTGCAGCGGGCCGGGACCGGCTGGAAACCAGGCCTGAAATCCGGGACAGAAGATCCCGCGCCTGTCGAGACTGTGTGAGCATTTTTGCTTCCTGAAGAGTGGCAGCTTATCGTTGGTTACAGTTTCGTCAGGCAATGGGGCGCAAAGATGGCGGCACTGGGGAAGTTCGCGCGCGAAAGCGGTTTATTGCGTGTCTTTCTCTACAAGCCAAAATGGATTTGGCGGGCTTTTGACGGGCGGCGTCAAAACGCCGTGAAATGGTGCCGCTCCGTGCGGATACCGCGCTTCTGGAATTCCGAGTCAGCTTCGGCGTGGGGCGGGGTGGCCTCCTGCGGCAGGCGGATGCGTTTGCCGCTGCGCAGGATCAGCGTGGCCCGTACCGAGAAGTCCCAGCGGGTGTCAAAACGCACGCGGTCGATCTCGCTGAGCTGGGCTTCACCGGTCAGCCCGCCGCTGAACCATTCAATCCGGCTTTGAGAAATATTGAAACCCGCCAAGGGGTTGCGGATCAGGTCCCAAAGGGCGGGCAGGACCGGAAGGGCCAGCAGGACCACCAGCCACAGAGCCGCGTCCAGGCCGATCCACAGTACCAGCAGCGCCGCAAGCCAGCCGCCCGCCGCCATCATGGCGGCCGGGGAGCGGCCCCGGCGGGAGAAGCTGTAGTCCTCCGCCGGGGCGGGTGTTCCGGGGGCGTCAGGCATCCAGGATCCGGGTGACCATTTCATTGGTGTCGCGGCTGAGGCCTTGGGTGCCTGCAATCCGTGTCAGCTGGGCCCGGATCAGCGACTGGCGGCCGGCGTCATACCGCTTCCAGGTCTGGAAGGCGGCGCACATGCGGGCGGTGGTCTGCGGGTTCAGCTTGTCCAGTGCGATCAGGTTGTCGGCCAGCAGCTGATAGCCCTCGCCGCTGGCATGGTGGAAGCCCGCGTGGTTGCCCGCCAGCGCGCCCATCACCGCGCGGAAACGGTTGGGGTTCTTCATGTCGAACAGCGGATGGCGGGTGAGCTCCGCGGCGGTGGCGGCGGTCTTCTCCGGCGCCGCGCAGGCGATCTGTAGGGCAAACCACTTGTCCATCACCAGCCGGTCGTCCTGCCATTGGTCAAAGAAGGCCCGGCTTTGGACCTCGCCCTTCTCAGCCTTCATCAGCGCGCCCAGGGCGGCATACTGCTGGGTCATGTTGTCCGCGGCCTCATATTGCCGGGCAGCCTGCTCACCGCCGTCGAGCCGGGTCAGCAGCGACAGGATGCGGCCGTTGAGGGCGCGCTTGCCGGCACTTTCGGCATCCGGGACATAGGGGCCATCGACCGTGGTCGCGGCATAGAGCCGGGGCAGGCTGGTTTCCAGCTGCTGCGCCAGGGTCTGGGCAAAGGTCTCAGCCGCGTCGTAGATCTTCTGCGGATCGGGGGTATAGCCGCGCTCATGCAGGGTCTGGGCGATGTCGGACTGGCTGGGCGGTGACAGCACCAGCGCCCGGAAGGCCGGGTCCTGTTCGTCATCGCGCACCAGTTTCTCCAGCGCGTCCAGATAGGCGGCATCCGGCGCGGCACCGTCCAGCACCATGGATACGCGGGTTTCCTTGGCCAGCGCGTTGCCCGCTTCCCAGCGGTTGAACGGGTCGGTGTCATGGGCCAGCAGGAACGCGCGCTCGGCGTTGCTGGTCTCGCGCTCCAGGATCACCGGGGCGGAGAATTCACGCAGGATCGAGGGCACAGGTTTGGAGGCGAGCCCCTCGAAGGTGAAGCTCTGCTTGGCTTCTGTCAGTTCCAGCACCTCAGTCGCGCGGACTTCGTCGCCGTTGGGCGACAACAGGCCCACCGCCATCGGGATCACCCGCGGTGCCTTGTCGGGCTGGCCGGGCGTCGGAGGCGTCGATTGCTCGAATGTCAGGGTATAGGTGCCGTCGGCATAGTCTTCAGTAACCTTCACCCGCGGGGTGCCTGCCTGGCTGTACCACAGCTTGAACTGGCTGAGGTCGCGCCCTGTCGCATCCTCGAACACCTTCAGCCAGTCCTCGATGGTGCAGGCCTGGCCGTCGTGGCGCTCGAAATACAGTTTCAGCGCCTTGTAGTAGTTCTCATCCCCTACCAGCCGCTTCAGCATGCCGATCACCTCGGCGCCTTTTTCATAGACGGTGGCGGTGTAGAAGTTGTTGATCTCCTGGAACTGCTCCGGGCGCGGCGGATGGGCGAGGGGGCCGTTGTCCTCCGGGAACTGGCGGGCGCGCAGGGTGATCACATCGTCAATGCGTTTGACCGGCTCGGAGCGCATATCGGCGGTGAACTGGGCGTCGCGAAAGACGGTCAGCCCTTCCTTGAGGCAAAGCTGGAACCAGTCGCGGCAGGTGATGCGGTTGCCGGTCCAGTTGTGGAAATACTCATGCGCGATAATCGCCTCGATACGTTCGAAATTGGCATCTGTGGAGGTCTCGGGCGATGCCAGAACGCAGGAGGAGTTGAAGATATTCAGCCCCTTGTTCTCCATCGCGCCCATGTTGAAGTCGTCGACGGCCACGATGTTGAACAGCTCCAGGTCGTATTCGAGGCCATAGACGTCCTCGTCCCACTTCATCGACTTCTTCAGCGCCTCCATGCCAAAGGCGCATTTGCCCTCGTCACCGGGGCGGACCCAGATGTTCAGCTCCACCTCCTTGCCGGACTTGGTGGTGAAGGAGCCGGGGTGGTTGACCAGATCGCCCGCCACCAGCGCAAACAGATAGGCCGGTTTCGGCCAGGGATCGTGCCATTCGGCCCAGCCTTCTCCCTGGCCCATCGGGTTGCCGTTTGACAGCATCACCGGCTCGTCGCCCTCGACCCGCACGGTGAAGGTGGACATCACGTCGGGGCGGTCGGGGTAGAAGGTGATCTTGCGGAAACCCTCGGCCTCGCATTGGGTGCAATACATCCGGTTGGACATGTAAAGCCCCTCCAGCGCGGTATTGCCGGCCGGGTTGATCTCCACCTCGGCCTCCCAGGTGAAGGGGGCGCTGGGCACCTCGCATTTGAGGCCGCCCTCAACCAGTTCCGGTGTCACCTCCTGGCCGTCGATCTTGGCCGAGATCAGCTTCAGCTCCTCGCCGTGCAGGAAAAACGTCCTGTCCGCCGCGTCCGGCTCGGGCGCAAAGCGGATCTTGCTGAGGACGCGGGTGGTTTCCGGCGCCAGGCGGAACGTCAGATGGACGCTTTCGACGTCATATCCGAAGGGCGTGTAATCCTTCAGGTAAAAGGTCTTGGGGGCGGTGGCGGGGCTTGCATCTTTCACGGCGGAACCTCGTTTTTGTGGAACCGGAGCAGGCCCCGGCACGTAGTTACCCATAGTCGTAGGCAACACCGGGCGGAGCGGCAAGCCGTCCTGAGCCTCAATTTGTACCTGAGAGGAGTTCAGCCATGTCCGCGCCGGATACCAACGTCGACCGTCAGAAAGAGAAGCACAAGCCCTCGCTGCTGGGGATCGGCGCGGTGGCCGTCTTTGCGCTGGTCGCGCTGGGGCTGTTTCTGCTGATGGTGTTCGACCGGGGCGGCGAACAGGACAAGGTGGAGGCGCCAGCCACCGCCGCAGAAGTGCAGGCGGTGATCGATGGGACGGCCGACTGACCGGGGCCTGACCACGTAGTTTTCCGGGGTGTGCGGGGCAGCCTGCGCACCCTTGCTGCGTGACTGGTACCCGCAGCTCACGCATATTCGGAATTCTTTTCGGCACTTTCTTGAAAATCAAGAAATTGAGTTTGGTTTCACCGATGGGCTGTTTTGTTGCTGACCGGAAACTTCTGCCCTAGTTAGGAGGACAGCATACAGTGGTGTACCGCCAGAAGGAGCAAGTCATGAGCCGGGTCGAGAAACAGGGAATTCAGGTTGCGCCGGAACTGGCGGATTTCATCGAGAAACAGGCGCTGCCCGGCACCGGTGTTGACGCCGCGGTGTTCTGGAAAGGCCTGGCGGAGCTGGTGAACGGCTTCGGACCGGAAAACCGGGCGCTGCTGGCCAAGCGCGATGAGATCCAGGCCAGGATCGACGCCTGGCACATCGCCAACCGCGACAAGCCGCATGACCACGAAGCCTACAAGGCGTTCCTGGCGGACATTGGCTACCTGCTGCCCGAGGGCGGCGATTTCGAGATCGAAACCCAGAACGTGGACCCGGAGATTGCATCGGTGCCCGGCCCGCAGCTGGTGGTGCCGATCACCAACGCCCGCTATGCGCTGAACGCGGCAAACGCGCGCTGGGGCAGCCTTTATGATGCTTTTTACGGCACCGACGCGATGGGCACGCCTGCCCCCGCGGGCGGTTACGACAAGGGCCGCGGCGCGCGGGTTGTGGCGCGGGCGCGGGTGTTCCTGGACGAGGCCTTCCCGGTCGAGGGCACCAGCCACGCCGATGCGCGCCGCTACCATGTGCAGGACGGCCAGCTGCTGATCGACGACCTGCCGCTGGCCCAGCCGGAGAAGTTTGCAGGTTACCGCGGCAATCCCAAGGCGCCGGAATCCGTGCTGCTGCGCAACAACGGGCTGCATGTGGAGCTGGTCTTTGACCGTGCCCATGCGATTGGCGCGCGCGATCAGGCGGGCCTTGCAGATGTGCGGCTGGAAAGCGCGATGTCGGCGATCATGGATTGCGAGGACTCGGTCGCTTGTGTCGATGCCGAGGACAAGGTCCTGGCCTATTCCAACTGGCTGGGTCTGATGAAGGGGGATCTGGAGACCAACCTGGAAAAGGGCGGCAAGACCATCACCCGCCGCCTGAACCCCGATTTCGGCTTCACCGCGCCGGATGGCTCCACCAAGACCGTGAAGGGCCGCGCCCTCTTGTGGGTGCGCAACGTGGGCCACCTGATGACCAACCCGGCGGTGCTGGATAAGGACGGCAACGAGGCCTATGAAGGGCTGCTGGACGCGCTGATCACCGTCCTGATCGCTAAGCACGACCTGAAACGCGACGGCGGCAACTCCGCCCTCGGCTCGGTGTACGTGGTGAAGCCCAAGATGCACGGACCGGAGGAAGTCGCCTTTACCGGCCGCATCTTCGACAAGGTCGAGGATATTCTGGGCCTGCCGCGCCACACCGTGAAGATCGGCATCATGGATGAGGAGCGCCGCACCTCCGTCAATCTCAAGGAATGCATCCGCGCCGCCAAGCACCGGGTGGCCTTCATCAACACCGGCTTCCTGGACCGCACCGGCGATGAGATCCACACCTCGATGGAGGCCGGGCCGTTCTCGCGCAAGGATTTCATCAAGCGCAAGGCGTGGATCGGCGCCTATGAGAACCTGAACGTGGACATCGGACTGGAATGCGGCCTGTCCGGCAAGGCGCAGATCGGCAAGGGCATGTGGGCGATGCCCGACATGATGGCAGCGATGCTGGAGCAGAAGATCGAGCATCCGAAATCCGGCGCCAACTGCGCCTGGGTGCCGAGCCCGACCGCCGCCACCCTGCACGCGCTGCATTACCACAAGGTCGATGTGTTCGCGGTGCAGGAGAAGCTCAAGGCCGGCGGCCGCCGCGCCCATGTGGACGGTATCCTGGAGATCCCGCTGGCCACCTACCGCAAGTGGACGCCGCAGCAGATCGCCCGCGAGGTCGACAACAACGCGCAGGGCATCCTCGGCTACGTGGTGCGCTGGATCGACCAGGGCGTCGGCTGCTCCAAGGTGCCGGATATCAATGACGTCGGCCTGATGGAGGACCGCGCCACCTGCCGGATCTCCGCCCAGCACATCGCCAACTGGCTGCATCACGGCGTGGTCAGCGAGGAGGAGGTGATGGGCTCCCTGCGCAAGATGGCCAAGGTGGTGGACGAGCAGAACCGTGGCGACAACAGCTACCGCCCGATGGCGCCGGGCTTTGACACCATCGCCTTCCAGGCGGCCTGCGATCTGGTGTTCAAGGGCCGGGTGCAGCCCTCGGGCTATACCGAGCCGGTGCTGCACGCCCGCCGTCTGGAACTGAAGGCCCAGGAAGCTTCGGCCTGACTGCGGCAAACTGACCCCGGGAAACAGTTTCCCTGATTTAGCGGGTAGTCAAAGGGGGCCATTTGGCTTCCTTTTTCCTTTCGTAACGTAACGTCAGCGGGAGGAAGAGCACTCATGGCAGGGATTTCATTGGATCAGGCGCGCACCATCATCCGGGCGGCACTGGAGAAAGGGCGGGAGCTGAACCTGAAACCGCTGTCGGTGGTGGTGCTGGATGCCGGCGGCCACGTGCAGGCGTTCGAGCGCGAGGACGGCGCCGCGCCGGGCCGGTTCGCAATTGCCCACGGCAAGGCCTATGGCGCGGTGATGCTGGGCATGGCGGGCACCGCGCAGATGGCGCGGGCCGAGGCGCAGGCCTACTTCATGGCAGCGGTGAACGGCGTTTATGGCGGCCAGGTGGTGCCGGTGCCGGGCGGCGTGCTGGTCAGGAACGGCTCGGGTGACGTGATCGGGGCCGTTGGCGTGACCGGAGACACCTCGGACAATGACGCAGCCGCCGCTGTGGCCGGGATCGAAGCCGCGCGCCTGCACGGCGAGATCTGAAAATACAACCCCCTCCCGCCAGGGGCAGGAGGGGAGCCCGATCAGGGGGGGCGGGAGGGGGCCCTGCTCTTAAAGCGGGAGGGGGTCCTGCTTTCAGGGCAGAAGGCGCGCGCTTAGGGCAGGATGACGGTGTCGATCACATGAATGATGCCGTTTGAGGTTTCGATGTCCGCCGCCGTGACCGTGGCATCATTGATCTTGACGCCACCGTCCATCGAAACGGTGATCTCCTTGCCCATGACGGTCTCCGCCGTCATGCCATCACTCAGATCCGACGACATAACCTTGCCCGGTACCACGTGGTAGGTGAGGATCTCCGTCAGCTGCGCGCGGTTTTCAGGCTTCAGCAGGGTTTCGACCGTACCCTCGGGCAAGGCCGCGAAGGCTTCATCTGTTGGCGCAAACACCGTGAACGGCCCGTCGCCCTGCAGCGTTCCCACCAGATCGGCAGCGGTCAGCGCCGCCGCCAGGGTCTCGAACTGGCCGGCAGCAGCGGCGGTCTCGACGATGTCCTTGGACGCGGCGGGAGCGGCCGAGGGCACCGACAGGCCGAGGGCAATGGCAAACGCAGTCACGGAGAGGCGGTTGAAGATCATGAGACATCCTTTCTGTCAGGCGCCAGGGGGGAGCAAAGAGTTCTGGCACCGATAGCTTGACATTCAAAAAATTTGCATGAGATACACATTTGTGTGAGGTGCATATTTTTTGCACTTGGGTAAAATATCCTGACGAGGATTGTCCGGAGGTCAAAACCATGAGCAAGCCCATGCTGTCGGAGACGCTGCAGGAAGGTCTGGAAGCCTACAGAATCGGCCCCAAGCTGCGCACTCTGCGCCAGGGCAAGGACATGGGGCTGGCCCAGCTGGGCGAGCATACAGGCCTGTCAGCGGCGATGCTGTCGCGGATCGAGCGGGGGCAGGTGTTCCCGACTCTGGCCACCTTGCTGCGCATCGCCATGGTGTTTGGGGTCGGTCTGGATCATTTCTTCGGCCCGGGTGAGGACGCGCCGGTGCTGGAAGTGGTACGCGCCCAGGACCGGCTGAAACTGGGCGACAAGACCGACGGGGCGCTGTCTTACCTGTTCGAAAGCCTGGATTTCCCGGTCACCAAAAGCCGGTTCCAGACTTATCTTGCGGAATTTTCCGGCAACAGCGCCGAAAGCGAGCCCCACGCGCACCCGGGCGCGGAATTGATCTATGTGATCGAGGGCGGGCTGGGACTGGGCATCCACGGCCGGACCGAGGTTCTGAACAAGGGCGACTCGGTCTATTTCGATGCGGGGTTTGCGCACAGCTACCGGGCGGTGCCGGGGCAGCGGTGCCGGGCGCTTGTTGTGGTCTCGCGCGACGCCGTACCGGACAGCCAGTCGTGCTGAAACAGGACGGCAGCCTGCTGCTGACGCAGGGTTGTGCAGGTGCGAACACTGTGTTGCTCTGCGCCGCCTGTTGAACCTGTGCAGTGTCAGGGCTAGGTTTTTCTTCAGGAAATGAAATTACGAGTGGATCATGACGCGACCAAAGGTTGGCATTATCGGCAACTCCTATCTGATCAACGATCAGTACCCCGTGCATGCAGGCGGCACGATGAATTCCGAAGCGATTGCCGAAGTTGCCGGCTGCATGCCGCTGATGATCCCCTCCGACCCGCGCTTTGTTACGGTGGACGAGCTGCTGCACACGTTCGACGGCTTTCTGCTGACGGGCGGGCGGCCGAACGTGCACCCGCATGAATACGGCGAGGCGGAAACCGAGGCGCATGGCGCCTTTGACCGGGCCCGCGATGCCATCACCCTGCCGCTGATCCGCGCCTGCGTGGAGCGCGGCCAGCCGTTCCTGGGCATCTGCCGCGGCTTTCAGGAGGTCAATGTGGCGATGGGCGGCTCGCTCTATCCCGAGATCCGGGACCTGCCGGGGCGGATGAACCACCGGATGCCGCCCGACGGCACGCTCGAGGAGAAATTTGCCCTGCGCCACACCGTCCGGTTCAGCGCGGGCGGTGTGTTCCACCGGCTGTTCGGCGCCGAGGAAGTGATGACCAACACCCTGCACGGCCAGGGCATCAAGCGACCGGGCGCCCGGGTGGTGGTGGACGGGCACGCGCCCGACGGCACCCCCGAGGCGATCTTCATCAAGGACGCGCCTGGCTTTACCCTGTCGGTTCAATGGCATCCGGAATGGGATGCCGCCAGCGATCCGGTGTCGCGCCCCCTGTTCGAGGCCTTTGGCTCCGCGGTGCGGGCCTGGGCGGACGGCAGCGCGCAGGCCGGTTTTCAGAAATCCGCATAAAGGCATTTTGTTAAAAGGTTTGGTGATGAAAGGTGATGTGGAAGAGGGCGCGCCCTGCAGGAAGGGCGCGTACAGGATCCGGCAATTCAAGGCAGGCGATACGGCAGCATTGGCGGAGGTGTTCCGCTCTGCTGTGCATGGCATTGCAAGCCGGTTCTATTCTCCGGAGCAGATCAACGCCTGGTGCCCCGGGCCGCCGCCGGCCGCGGCCATCGGGCAGAAGCTGTCCGACGGGCGGGCCGCCTGGGTGGCGGTGGATGAGGAGGAAGCGCCGGTGGCCTTCATCGACCTGGAATCCGATGGCCATATCGACATGCTGTTCTGCCATCCCCGTGCGGCCGGGCAGGGTGTTGGCGCGGGTCTCTACGGCAGGCTGGAAGCGGCGGCGCTGCGCCAGGGGCTGGGGCTGCTCTATGTCGAGGCCAGCGAAGCCGCGCGCGGTTTCTTCGAACGCCAAGGCTTCGTCGTGGACCGGCGCCGCGACTTTGAGCGCAGCGGTGTGAAGATCCACAACTACCGGATGGTCAAGATCCTCGGCTGATTTGGGGCGGCGGGCTGCCCGCAGCGGGGCAG
>NZ_JBHUPT010000027.1:0-9121 GCF_049056525.1 Leisingera coralii
GGTTTCTTCGAACGCCAAGGCTTCGTCGTGGACCGGCGCCGCGACTTTGAGCGCAGCGGTGTGAAGATCCACAACTACCGGATGGTCAAGATCCTCGGCTGATTTGGGGCGGCGGCCTGCCCGCAGCGGGGCAGGCCGCGCAGCACTCAGGTCAGCAGATCGAAGTCATGCATCAGCGGCAGCCGCCGGGCGCGCTTGCCGGTGAGGTCGAACAGCGCGTTCGCCAGCGCCGGGGCCGCAGGCGGGGTGCCGGGTTCGCCCGCGCCGCTGATGTGGGTCTGTTCTTCCAGGATCCGCACCTCCACCTGCGGCATGGTGTGCATGCGGATGGCGTCGTAGTCGGGGAAGTTCGCCTGCTCTGCAGCACCTTCGGCAAAGGTGATCTCGCCGAACATCGCTGCCGACAGCCCATAGGCCATGCCGCCAAACATCTGCGCTTCCAGGTTGCCCGGGTCCAGTGCAACGCCGAGGTCGGCGGCGATCCAGGCTTTCCTGAGGCGGATCAGCCCGTCTTCCTCCGCAACCTCGATCACCTGCGCCACCGGGGTGCCAAAGCTGTAGGTCATGGCAACGCCCCGGCCCACGCCGTCAGGCGTCTTGCCGGTCCAGCCGGACATTTCCTTGACTGCCTCCAGCACCTTGGCCGCGGGCGCCCATTCCTGGCGGGTGAGGGCCAGCCGGAATTCCAGCGGGTCGGCACCGGCTGCATGGGCCATCTCGTCCACGAAGCTCTCCATGAAGAAGCCGTTGAAGGACGCTCCGACGGACCGCCAGGCGCCGATCGGAACCTGCAGGTCCGCGGCGTGGCCGCGGATACGGTAGTTGGGGATGCCGTAGGGCTGGTTGAAGGCCCCGTCGACCAGCGTTGTGTCCGGGCCGGCAGGGGTCATGCCGAACCAGCGGTTCATCAGCTGCGGGGTCAGCGCCTGGCTGGCGATCTGGCCGTCCAGCAGCACCGCGCTGCCGTCTTTCACGGCGCCGCGCATCCGGGCCATGGCGCCGGGGCGGTAGAAGTCGTGGGTCATGTCCTCTTCCCGGCTCCAGGTGAGCTGCACCGGGGTGCCCGGCATCTGCTGCGCCAGCTTGGCGGCATGGACCGAGAAGTCCATCTCGCCGCGCCGCCCGAAGCCGCCGCCCATCAGCGGGGTGTTCACCTCGACCTGCTCCGCGTCGATCCCCAGGGCATCGGCGCAGTGGTTTCGGGTGAGAAGCGGCCCCTGATTGCCGCTCCAAATCTGCAGTTTGCCGCCGTCGTAGAGCGCGGTGGCATTCAGCGGTTCCATCGTCGCGTGGGCAAGGAAGGGCACCTCGTATTCGGCGGATACTTCCTGCGCGCCTTGGGGAATTGCTGAGACATCGCCATCATCGCGCAGGGTGGAGTTCGGTTCAGCGTCAAAGGCAGCACGGATGGCATCCTGGATTTCGCCCTGTGTCTCCGGAATGGGCGCGGGGCCCCAGTCTGCCACCACTGCCTCGGCGGCCTGGATGGCGAGCCAGGTATTGTTCGCGACCACGGCAAAGGCATTGCCCAGATCCACCACTTGTTCGACGCCTGGCATCTGCAGCGCTTCGCTTGCGTCAAAGCCGTTCATGGCACCGCCCAGATGCGGATTGGCCTTGAGGGCTGCAAACTTCATTCCCGGCAGGCGAACATCAATACCGAATTCCGCGGTGCCGGTGGCCTTGCCGGGCATGTCCACACGCGGTTGCGCCTTGCCCAGCAGCTTCCATTCGCTGCGGTGGCGCAGCTGGGCCTCGACCGGTTCCAGCCCTGCCGCTTCGGCGGCCAGATCAGTATAGGCAATCTCGATGTTGCCGGGCGCAATCACCTTGCCGTCCTTGGTGGACAGCTGGCTGCTGGAAATACCCAGCCTGTTGGCCGCGGCAAGCTTCAGCGTTTCCCGGGCAGAGGCGCCCGCCGCCCGCATCCGCTCATAGCCGTCCTTCATCGAGGAGGAGCCGCCAGTCACCTGCATGTCCATCAGCTTGCCCGCATGGCCAAGCGCCTCACCCAGTGAATGCATGAAGCGGGACTTGTCGTAACCTTTGGAGGGGATCACCTCCCCCAGCAGGGCAGAGTTGTAATAGGCGGTGGCGGCCGGGCCGTGGATGACCTCCACCTGATCCAGCGTCACGTCCAGTTCCTCGGCGATCAGCGCGGCCCAGGTGGTGTGCACACCCTGGCCCATCTCGGCGCGCGGGGCGATCAGGGTGATCTTCTGCTCCGAGATCATCACAAAGGGATTGAAGGCCGCTTCACCCGCGCCGGGTTTCAGCGGGTTCGGGGCAGGGCGGCTGACGTAATAGGCGCCAAAGGCAACCCCGCCAACGATGGCGGCGGACCCGATCAGGAAGGAGCGGCGGGCGATTTTCTTGAAGCTGGCCATGATTTACGCCTCCTGGATCTTCTTGGCGGCGGAATGGATGGCCACGCGGATCCGCGGGTAGGTGCCGCAGCGGCACAGGTTGCCCTGCATCGCCTCGTCAATCTCCGCATCCGAGGGCGCCGGGTTTTCTGCAAGCAGGCTGGCCGCCTGCATGATCTGGCCGGACTGGCAGTAGCCGCACTGGGCCACCTGATGCTCGACCCAGGCCTGCTGGATCGCCGCCATCGCGTCCGGCGTGCCGAGACCCTCGATCGTGGTCACCTCGCCCCAGACATCGGACAGCGCCACCTGGCAGGAGCGCACCGCCTCGCCGTCGATATGGACGGTGCAGGCGCCGCAGGCGGCCACGCCGCAGCCGAACTTGGTGCCGGTGAGGCCAACCTCATCCCGCAGAACCCAGAGGAGGGGAACATCATCAGGCAGGTCCACCTGATGGGTTTTTCCATTGATGCGCAGGTCTGTTGGCATGGCGGGGCTCCCTTGCTGTGCTCCTGACAAAAATAACGAGTTTTGTCAGGGTGTCAATTGACATTTTTTACAAACAATGTCAGAAGCGGAAACATGAACATGGCAGGCATTGATCCGAAACAGCAGGCAATCCTGGAGGCCGCCTGGGCGGCGTTCTCCACCTATGGATTCCGCAAGACCTCGATGGATGACATCGCCAAGGGCGCAGGCATGTCGCGGCCCGCGCTCTATCTGCATTTCAAGAACAAAGAAGCGATCTTCCGGGCGCTGGTGGCCGCCTATTACGGCACTGCGGCTGCCGGGGTGCGGGCCGCGTTGGCGGAACCGGGGCCGCTGCCGGAGCGGCTGCTGGCGGCCTTTGAAGGCCAGGCCGGGGAGGGCGTGCAAATGATGATGTCCTCGCCGCACGGGATGGAGCTGTTCGAGATCACCAAGAGCGTCGCCGCCGAGGTGATTGCGGAGGGCGAAGCCGCCCTGAGCGGGATTTATGCGGCCTGGCTGGATCAGCAGGCCAATGCCGGGAAAGCTGTGCTGAGCGGCGATGCCGCCGAGGTCGCGCGCACCATCTGCGCTTCCCTGAAGGGCATCAAGCAAACGGCTGGCGATTATGCCGAGTATCAGGCCGGGGTGCGCCAGCTGGCGGCCCTGTTCGGGGCCGGGCTGACGCCGCGCTGAGGGGCGGGGCCGGACGCACCGGCCCGCGCGTGCCTTACAGCTCGGTGCGCAAGTGCCAGAGTTCTGGGAACAGCTCCACTTCCAGCATCCGTTTCAGATAGCTGACGCCGCCGGTGCCGCCGGTGCCGCGCTTGAAGCCGATCACGCGCTCCACCGTGGTCACGTGGTTGAAACGCCAGCGGCGGAAGTAGTCCTCGAAGTCCACCAGTTTCTCGGCCAGCTCATACAGCTCCCAATGGGCTTCCGGCGCGCGGTAGACCTCGGTCCAGGCGGCCTGCACCGCCTCATGCGGCTGGTAGTGGGCGGAGACATCCCGGTTCAGCACTTCCTCCGGCAGCGGGAAGGACTGGGACAGCGCCCTGAGCGCCACGTCATAAAGCGACGGCTGCGCCAGCTCCTCCTCCAGCAGCTCCACCAGGTCCGGGCGGTGCGAGTGCGGCTTCAGCATCGCCTTGTTGCGGTTGCCCAGCATGAACTCGATCAGCCGGTACTGATAGGACTGAAAGCCGGAGCTTTGCCCCAGCGCATCGCGGAACCGGGTGTAGTCCGAAGGCGTCATGGTGCGCAGCACGTCCCAGGCGGAGTTGAGCTGCTCAAAAATGCGGGCGACCCGCGCCAGCATCTTGAAGGCCTGCCGCGCCTCGCCGGTCAGCAGCTGCTGGCGCGCCGCCTTCAGCTCGTGAATGGCCAGCCGCATCCACAGCTCTGAGGTCTGGTGCTGGATGATGAACAGCATCTCGTCATGGGTGTCGCTCCAGGTTTTCTGGGCGTTCAGCAGCATGTCGAGCGACAGGTAATCGCCATAGGACATGCGCCCGTCAAAGGACATCTGGGCGCCATCGTCGGCGGGGTCGTAGGGTTGGGTCATCGTTGCGTTCCTTTTCCTAAGTGTAGCATAAGTCAGGGAAAGGAATGCGTCCTCCGGTTCAGGGTGCCGCATTGGGCCAGGCGGCGCCACAGCGCAACCCAGCCCGCCGGGCGGCAGAGCGGCAGATGGTATGAGCGGCTGAGGCGCATCAGGTGACCGCGTGGCGGACCATGTATTCCGGCCGGTCCCACAGGGCGTTTGTCATGACATCGGCGATGATCTCGACCGCGGCGTGCACGTCGCCTTCGTCAATGTACAGCGGGGTGAAGCCGAACCGCATGATATCCGGCGCCCGGAAATCGCCGATCACGCCGCGGGCAATCAGCGCCTGCATCGCGGCATAGCCCTCGTCGAACTTGAACGACACCTGGCTGCCGCGGAACGCAGGGTCGCGCGGCGAGGCCAGCTCCAGCTGCGGGCAGCTCTTCTCGACTTCGGCGATGAACAGGTCGCACAGCGCGATGGACTTGGCGCGCACGGAGTTCATGTCCGCCATGTCCCAGATATCCATTGCCGCCTCCAGCGCGGTCAGCTGCAGGATCGGCGGGGTGCCGACGCGCATCCGGTCGATGCCGCTGCCGGGCCGGTAGTCGAGGTCAAAGGCAAAGGGCGCCTCATGCCCCAGCCAGCCCGACAGGGCGGGGCGGGCGGTCTCCGCGTGGCGCGGCGAGACATAGATGAAAGCCGGCGCGCCGGGGCCGCCGTTCAGGTATTTGTAGGTGCAGCCCACCGCGAAATCCGCGTTGCATCCGGCCAGATCCACCGGAATGGCACCGGCCGAATGGGCGAGGTCCCAAACCGTCAGCACACCAAGCGCGTGGGCCTTCTCCGTTAGCGCCTTCATGTCGTGCTTGCGGCCGGTGCGGTAATCCACCTCGGTGATCATCAGCACCGCGATGTCCTCAGTGATGGCGTCCTCGACAGCTTCCGGGTCCACCACCCGCAGCTCATAGTCCGGCCCCAGCGACTTCAGCAGCCCGTCCGCCATGTACAGATCGGTTGGGAAGTTGCCATTGTCCGACAGCACCACCTTGCGGCCCGGGTTCAGCTCCAGCGCCGAGGCGACGGCCTGGTAAACCTTGATCGACAGCGTGTCGCCCATGACCACATGGCCGGGCTCCGCCCCGATCAGCCGCCCGATCCGGTCCCCCAGCGCCTTGGGCTTGTCCATCCAGCCGGCCTTGTTCCAGCCGGTGATCAGCATCTGGCCCCATTCGTCCTGCATCATCGACCCGACCTGCTCCTTGGCGGCGCGGGGCAGGGGGCCCAGCGAGTTGCCATCCAGATAGATCACGCCTTCCGGCAGGTCGAACATCGCCTTGGTTGCAGCAAAATCGGTCATAGGGGCCTCGCGTGCCATGAGGTATTTCAAGCTTAAAGCTTTTCGCGATTGCTACCGCATCCGCATCATTCTGTCCAGTGCCTAGCGCCCGACGGGCTGCGGGTCCGGGATGCCCAGCTCGGCACGCTTCTTCTTGGACAGCTTCGCAGTGACCATCTGATAGGACAGGGTGATCTGCTCCTTCAGCTCCGTGTCCGTGAGGCCATCGTCGTCAAATTGCTGCAGCCACTTCATCCCGCGCGACGCCAGATAGGGCGCCGGGCGGACACCGGGGCGCTCCTGCAATACCTCAAAGGCGATCTCGCCGGCCTTGAAGGTGAAGGCATCCCTTCCGTCAGCCCAGCCGCAGACCGCGAACAGCTTGCCGCCCGCCTTCCAGACGTCCGAGTTGCCCCATTGCACCACATGCTCCGCCGCAGGAAAGGTCCCGCAAAAGCGGTTGAACCCGTCCCGGTCCATCAGGTCTGCCCGCCCGCGATCTCGATGCATTGGCCGTTCACCGACCCGGATCCCGGCCCGCACAGCCACAGGGCCGCGGCGGCGACCTCGCTGGGCTCGATCAGCCGCTTGTGCCGGTTGGCATTCACCATCACGTCCAGCGCCTCCACCGCGCTCATGCCCGCGCGCTGGGCAATCGAGGTGATGTTGCGCTCGACAATCGGGGTGTCGACATAGCCGGGGCACAGCGCGTTGAAGGTAAACGGCGTGCCCAGGTAGTCCTCGCTCAGCGCCCGGGTCAGGCCGATCATCCCGTGCTTGGTGGCTGAGTAGCAGGCAGCCCCCTTCAGCCCCCGCAGGCCGGCAATGGAGGACACGGTGATCACCCGCCCCCAGTCGGTCTCCCGCATCGACTTGAAACACTCGCGGATGGTCAGGAAGGCCCCGTCGAGGTTGGTCGCCATCATGTTGCGCCAGAACTCCATCGAGGTCTTGTGCAGGGCCGCACCCTCGGCAACGCCAGCATTGGCAACGCAGATCTGGACCGGACCGCGGGCCGCCACCGCAGCACCGACCTTGGCCGCCACGTCCTCCTCGCTGCGCACATCCATCGCCAGCGGATATAGGCCCCCCGTTGCAACCTGCTCCAGAACCTCCTGCCTGCGTCCGGTGATGGTGACCTGTGCGCCCTCAGCAGCCAGAGCCTGGGCAATCGCCAGCCCGATCCCGGTGCCGCCGCCAGTGACCAGCGCGTGCTTGCCTTGCAATGTCATGATACTCCAGACCTCCCTGTTTTGCGGGCCAGCCTAACCGGGCCGGGGCATCTGGCAACCCCGCCGTGCCGTCACGCCGCATGGGTCAGGCGTTTACAGTCACATTCGCATGTGTGAATGTCGCTGCAAACCTTCAGGGAGATTTCCGATGAAAGCCATTGCCGCCCTCAGCGCAGCCTTGCTGATGCCCCTTGCCGCACAGGCCAGCGAAGACATTGCCGACCAGTACCCCCAGTCCGAGCTCTATTCCAAGCCGGTGGAGGTGATCCCCCATGTCTTCTCAGCTATCGGCGCCACCGCGCCGCCGACCTATGAAAATGCAGGCCACAACAACAACCTCTCCTTCATCGTAACTTCCGAAGGCGTGGTGGTGGTGAACGCCGGCGCCTCCGATGCCTTGGCCAAGGCGCTTCATGACGAAATCAAGCAGGTGACAGACCAGCCGGTGGTGCTGGTGATCAACGAAAACGGCCAGGGCCACGCGATGCTGGGCAACGGCTACTGGCGCGACATGGGCGTGGACGTGCTGGCCCACGCGGAGGCGATTGCCGAAACGCAGGAAAACAGCGACCTGATCCTGCAAAGGATGCGCGGTTATAACAAGGACCGGGCGGGGCAGACCCGCGTCGAACACGCCAACCTGTCCTTCGAAGACCGCTATGACCTCACCCTCGGCGGGGTGGAGATGCAGGTGCTGCACCTCGGCCCGGCGCATGATCCGGGCGACATTCAGGTCTGGATCCCGGAGTGGGACCTTCTGATCGCCGGCGACATCGCCTTTCACGAACGCATGCTGCCGGTGTTCCCGCATACCTGCACCAAATGCTGGGTTGAGACCTGGCAGGAGAAGCTGGAACCGCTTGAGCCCGCCTATGTGATCCCCGGTCACGGCCATCCGACCAATTTGCCGCAGGTGCGGCGCTACACGCTCGACTACCTGACCGACCTCCGGGCCAAGGTCGGCGCCCATATCGAGGCGGGCGGAGACCTCGCCAGCGCTTACTATGTTGACCAGGAGCGCTGGAAGGCCCTCGACACCTTCGAGGAGCTTGCCACCAAAAACGCGGGCCGGGTTTTCGAGGAAATGGAGTGGGAGTGAGCCCGCCCCGCTGCGGTACACAAAAATATACTTAGTCAAACCGGTGAATTTGTGCAGGATCATGCCGCATGCCGGAACAGATTCGTCGTTTCCGCGGCATGGAGGGCATTTTGTCCTTTTCTTTCAGTCCCGGCCGAACCGGTCTGGACGGCCAGGACGGATAAGGGAAGACTGCCCGCGATGTGCATGATTTCAGGACATATTCTGAAAATGGGCGAGAGCTGATGAAGTGGTTCGATGTGCCGCCCGTCTGGCTCGCGGGATTTGTCCTGGCCGCATGGCTGCAATCGCAGCATTTTACGCTCAGGCTCTCCTTCGGCGGTGCCTGGGCGGAATTCCTGGGCGGCATCCTCCTGGGGGGCGGCCTTTTGCTGGCGCTGCTCGCCATCACCGAGATGCGGCGGCAGAAGACCACGGTCCTGCCGCATCAGACACCCAGCCGCCTGGTGCAGTCGGGGATCTTCAGCCGCACCCGCAATCCGATCTACCTGGGCGATGTGCTGATCCTGGCGGGCCTCATCCTCTGGTTCGACGCGGTGCTGTCGCTGCCGCTGATCCCGGTGTTCCTCTGGGTGCTGGAGAGACGCTTTGTCATTCCGGAGGAGGACAGGATGCGCCGGACGTTCCGCGCCGGCTGGGCGCGCTACGAGCAGAAGGTGCGCCGCTGGGTGTGACCGGAACGCGGCGTTGCGGCATGACTTTGCGGCAATGCAGCAAAATCCTTGCGCAATAATCTTGCGCATTGTAGATGAAATCATTGTGATCCGTACCTAGAGGATGCTGGCACGGGCAGAACGAAGGGGGACCGACAAGGTGAAGATAGGGACACCAAAGGAAACATTTGCGGGCGAAAACCGCGTTGCGATGACGCCGGACTCTGCGCGTCAGCTGCAGAAGCTGGGGTATGACTGCGCGATCGAGGCCGGGGCGGGGGCGGCGGCGGGGTTTTCCGATGCCGCTTATGAAGCGGCCGGCGTCGAGATCATCAAGACACCCGCGGCGCTGTGGAAGGCGTCCGATATCGTCGCCAAGGTGCGCCAGCCCGACGCCACCGAGCTGAAGCGGCTGACC